>CAZDXY010000004.1:0-68580 GCA_964509385.1 uncultured Rikenellaceae bacterium | reverse complement strand
TTCTGTTTTTTCATGGAGGGTTAGAACTTTATCCACTAAAATGGTAGTAGAACCTAAAAATATAAATTCAATAAATGATTTTCTCAAAAGCATTAGTTAGTAATATATTTCTTTTACTCTTTACTGTAAATATTTCATTTGCAGGAAAAAAAGATTCTCTTTATGTAGAGTTACAACAGGCAAAGAACGATACAACAAGAGTAAAAATTTGCTATTTGCTTTCAACCGAATACGAATCTACCATTCCTGATTCTGCATTTTACTGGTTAAACAAAGGGCTTTTAATATCCGAAAAATGCACTAATTCATCTGGTGATTCTACTCTTTGCTATTACCATGGAGTAATAATAACTTCTATTGGAAGGCTGAACGCTATTCTTAGCAAAGATTTAGATCATGCTCAAATGCTATTAGATTCAGGAATAAAAGTTTTCAATCGTTTAATTGAAGAAAAACCTGGTAAATGGCTTGAAAAAAAACTACACAAAGGTTTATCAGTGAGTTATGGTATGCAAGGTCGAATTGCATACAATAGAGGAGAAATAAGTAAAGCAACAGAGTTCTTTACACAAACGTTAGATGTTTTAGATAAAAGCGATAGAATTGGTTCTGCGATGATGTTCAATAATTTAGGTGTATTGCATAGACATCAGTCAAACTATGCTCAATCGCTTTTTTATTACAAAAAAGCATATGATGTGTTTGTTGAATTCGAAGATAGTTTAAATATAGCAGGAGTACTTGTAAATATTGGATCAGTTAGTCAGGATATTGGAGCTTATGATAAATCTTTGGAAAATTATCTGAAAGCTCTAGAAATTTTTAAAACGAATAATCATAAAAGAAATCTTGCCTCAACATTGGTAAATATTGGAAATGTTCTTGTAAGTTCAAAAAATACCTATGCAAGTATCGATTATTTTAAGCAAGCTTTAATAATTTTCAAATATCTTGATGATAAAAAGGGCATAGCAGATGGTTACCAAAGTCTTGGTAATTGCTATAAAGATATAAATATTATTGACTCATCATATTATTATCTTCTTGAATCTAAAGGAGTTAATGAAATTATTGACAATAAAATAGGCTTAGTTAATAATTACCAAGTGCTTGGAGAGGTTAACTTCTATGAGAAAAAGTATTCAAGCGCTTTAAGAAACTTCAACATCGCCCTTAACCTTGCAAAGGAAATAGGAATAAGCATTGCAAATACTAAAAATTATATTGCAAAGGTTCATTGTGCCAGAGGAGATACGGATCAAGCACTTAAATGGGCAGAAGAAGCTCTTATTGAGTCAAAAAAGCAGGAATCGATAACTATACAGAAGGATATTTATGAAACAATGGTTGCTATATATGAAAAAATGGGTGATCATCAACTAGCATTAGATAATTATAAAAACTTTTTCACCCTATACGATAGCATTCTCTCAATAGATCGATCACACAAATTCGCTGAATTGGAGACTCTTTATCAACTTCAGCAGAAAGAAAAAGCCATTACACATTTAGAAAAGGAGAAAGCAATCAGGGAGTTTGAACTTAAACAAGCAGAGGATACGATTTACTGGCAACGCATACAATCCTATTTTTCATTAGGAGTAATGCTTCTTCTTGTTGTAATACTTTTTCTGCTTTATCATCAATTCAGAATTAAGCGTTCATCCAATAAATCCCTAAAGCAGCAAAATACTGAGATTCAACAAAAAAATGAGGAAATAACTGCACAAAAAGAAGAAATTGAGTTACAGCGTAATGAGATGCAACGCCAAAAGGAGTTGCTAAAAGAAAAAAGCGAGCAACTTGAGCGTTTTAATTGGTTGCTCATCGATAGCATTGACTATGCTTCAAACATTCAATCCGCTTTACTTCCATCAGAAACCATTTTCTCAAATTTTTTTCAGGAACATTTTATTATTTTTTATCCTAAAGATGTAGTTAGTGGAGACTTTTACTGGGCTTATCCAAAGGAAGATAATATAATTATTGCAGTTGCCGATTGCACAGGACATGGAGTACCCGGTGGTTTTATGAGCATGCTAGGTATCTCAGCACTTAACGATTTAATAAGTAAAGGTATTACCGAACCCTCAGCAATGATAAATAATCTTCGATTGATAATAATTGATTCTTTCAAGCAATCGGGTAGGATAGGAGACCAACAGGATGGAATGGATATTTCAATAATCAGCTATACAAAAGGAAATGACTATATTGAATTTGCTGGGGCAAATCAACAACTTTTACTAGTTAGGGAAAATTTTGAACTTGGAAGATTTGATTTGGATGAACTAAAAGGCGAAAAAATGCCAGTATCCTTTTATCCTAAAATGAGACCATTTACTACTCAAAAAGTCAACGTACAAACCAATGATCAAATATTTTTATTTACAGATGGTTTTCGTCATCAATTAGGTGGGCAGGGATTTGCGCAAAAATATGGGAAAGAAAACTTTTATAAGTTATTACTAGAGAATACTCATAGAGAAATGGAACACCAAAAAAATGTTATTGAAGATACTTTTTTCCGTTGGATATCTGATAATGATCAACTTGATGATATTACTATTATTGGTTTAAAAATATAAAAAAATCTAATATGCTGCTGCATATTAGATTTATAAAGTGTTGTTAAAATATCTTATTATTAATCAGTATTTTCTTCTTTACTTCCTTTCTTTTTTGTAGATTTAACAGACTTCTTAACAATTGCAATATTGATCTCATCCTTTTCTTTATCTAAGCCAACCAGAATAGTATCTCCAACTTGTATTTCACTTTTTATAATTACTTCAGCCATTTCATCTTCAAGATATTTCTGAATGGCTCGTTTAAGTGGTCTGGCACCATATTGTAGGTCATAACCCTTTTCTGCAACAAAATCTTTTGCTTCCGGTGTAAGTTCAATATTGTAGCCAAGGTTTATTACTCTATCGTACAATCCTTTCAATTCAATATCGATAATCTTGTGAATGTGTTCTCTAGTTAAAGTGTTAAACATTATTACATCATCGATTCTATTTAAGAATTCAGGAGCAAAAGCCTTTTTTAAAGCTTTCTGAATAATACTTTTGGAATATTCATTAGATGATGTATCGCTTGTCTCAGATTTAAAACCAACTCCTCTTCCAAAATCTTTTAGTTCTCTGGAACCTATGTTAGATGTCATTATAACAATAGTGTTCTTAAAATCAACTTTTCTGCCAAGGCTGTCGGTTAGAATACCTTCATCAAGAACCTGTAGAAGTATATGGAATACATCAGGGTGGGCCTTCTCAACTTCATCAAGTAGAACAACAGAATAGGGTTTTCGCCTTACTTTTTCAGTAAGTTGCCCACCTTCTTCGTAGCCAATATAGCCGGGAGGTGCACCTACCAACCTGGAAACGGAAAATTTTTCCATGTATTCGCTCATGTCTATACGAATAAGGTTATCCGTTGTATCAAAAAGATATTTTGCTAAAACCTTTGCCAACTGTGTTTTACCAACTCCTGTGGGTCCAAGAAAAACAAAAGTTCCAATGGGTTTATTGGGATCTTTAAGTCCAGCTCTATTCCTTTGTATTGATTTTACAATTTTCTCAATAGCTTCATCCTGTCCAATAACGGTACCTTTAAGTTCATCGGCCATTTTTAACAGGCGTGTGCCTTCAGTTTGAGCAATACGTTGAACAGGAACACCAGTCATCATGGCAACCACTTCTGCAACTTTTTCTTCGTCAACTATCTCACGATGCTTAACTAATTCTCGCTCCCATCTTTGCTGTTCATTCTCCAGTTGCTCAATGAACTGTTTTTCACGATCGCGAAAACTTGCTGCTGACTCAAAGTCTTGATTTTTTACAGCCTTCAATTTTTCGGCTTTTGCCTCCTCAATTTGCTTTTCTAAAAACAAGATTTTTTCAGGCACTTTTATATTGGAAATATGAACCCTTGATCCGGACTCGTCCAAAGCATCAATGGCTTTATCCGGTAGATGACGATCAGATATATAGCGCATTGTTAGTTTAACACAAGATTCTATAGCTTCAGGGGTATAGGTAACGTTGTGATGATCCTCATATCTTTCCTTAATCTTATTAAGAATTTCAATGGTTTCTTCAGGAGATGTTGGATCAACCATTACTTTTTGAAAACGTCTTTCTAATGCACCATCCTTTTCAATGTGCTCTCTATATTCATCTAAGGTAGTTGCTCCAATACACTGAAGTTCACCTCGAGCAAGAGCAGGTTTTAACATATTTGCAGCATCAAGGGATCCTGTAGCTCCACCGGCTCCTACAATGGTATGTATTTCGTCGATAAAAAGAATAATATCATTGGTTTTTGAGAGTTCATTAAGAATTGCTTTCATCCGTTCCTCAAATTGTCCGCGGTACTTTGTTCCTGCAACGATTGAGGCTAAATCAAGCGTCACAACTCTCTTATTAAAAAGCACTCTGGAAACTTTTCTCTTGGCAATTCTCAAAGCTAATCCCTCAGCAATTGCTGATTTACCAACCCCTGGTTCTCCAATTAGAATAGGATTATTCTTTTTTCTTCTACTTAGAATCTGTGCTATTCTTTCAATCTCCCTATCTCTACCAACTATTGGATCCAGCCTATTTTCTTCAGCAGCTTTGGTTAGATCAACACCAAAATTATCTAATACTGGGGTATCGCTAGTGGGTTTACCTGGTGTTTGTTGGGGTCCTCTTTGAGAACCAAAAGAGCGCTCTTCATCTTCATCGGAAAACTCAGCTTTAGCTTCAATAATTTCCGGCTTTAGTTCGGCTCTAACAACTAAATAATCAATGTCTTTTTCCTCTAAAACCTGAGTTACAACACTACTTTCGTCTTTAAGTATAGCTAGAAGCAAATGAGCTGTATTGACAGTTTCGCTTTTCAATTCACGAGCAACCAGATTTACAAGCTTTAAAACTCTTACAGCTGATTTATATAAGGGAATATTTTCCATATCAACATTAATGGAGTCAATATTAGGATTACGAATTTTATTTTCTATCTCTGCTTTTGTCTCTGCGATGTTAAGTCCTAGTTCAAGTAAAATATTAATGGCTAATCCCTCTCCATCTCGAAGTATACCTAAAAAAATATGTTCGGATTGAATAGCTGGATTACCAAGACGAATAGCTTCTTCTCGACTATAAGTGAGTATATCCTTAATTTTTTTTGAATAATTTGAATCCATGTGAATAAAATAAACAAATTTTCGACACTAAATTACTACACAATAACAGAAAACCAAACCTATTGTTGCTTTTTGTTTCAACATTTTTTCAATACCTCAATCCTTCACTAATTAAGATCTATGACATCCTATGAAAAGGAGTTAGATATTCATTTTTATAATTTAATTATCATTTATACTTTCCGAGTTTTGTTAATAAATACTAGTTATATAATGATATTATTTTGGTAATAAATTGGTACTTTTGCTTGCTTTTAAACAAGTTATTTCAAAAAATCATTTAATATTTTTCACAAAACAGAATTATTTTAATAAATGTCAGAATTAGAAAGGATTACACAGGTTCAAATAGAAGAGCAAATGAAGACAGCATACATTGATTATTCAATGTCTGTCATTGTATCGCGGGCTTTGCCAGATATACGCGATGGTCTTAAACCAGTCCATAGAAGGGTGCTTTTTGGAATGTCTGGATTGGGGCTTCTTCCTGGAAAACCATACAAAAAATCAGCCCGTATTGTAGGTGAGGTATTGGGAAAGTATCACCCACATGGTGATACTTCTGTTTACGATGCAATGGTTAGGATGGCTCAAAATTGGTCGTTACGTTATCCTTTAGTTGAAGGACAAGGAAATTTCGGTTCAATCGATGGTGATAGCCCTGCTGCCATGCGTTATACCGAGGCACGCCTAATGAAAATTTCAGAAGATGTTTTAGCCGACCTTGATAAAAATACAGTTGACTTCAGACTTAATTTTGATGATTCTCTTGAAGAGCCAACAGTGCTTCCTACACGAATTCCTCTTCTTTTAATAAATGGAGCATCAGGTATTGCTGTGGGTATGGCAACAAATATTCCACCTCATAATTTATCAGAAGTGATTGATGCCACATGTGCTTATATAGATAATTCTGATATTCAAGAGGATGAATTAATTAGTCTAATTTCTGGACCAGATTTTCCCACAGGGGGTATTATATACGGAACTCAAGGCATTAAGGAAGCATATAGAACAGGAAGAGGAAGAGTTGTAATTCGTTCTCGTACCGAAGTTGAACAAACTGAATCGGGTAGGGGAAAAATTATTGTTTCTGAAACCCCTTATATGGTTAACAAAGCAGAGATGATCCGAAGAATTGCTGACTTAATAAATGAAAAAAAGATAGAAGGCATAAGTTATATAAATGACGAATCCGATAGGCAAGGTACACGAGTTGTAATTATCCTTAAAAAGGAAGCTGTTGCTAATGTTGTTTTAAATAATTTATTTAAGCAAAGTTCTCTACAATCCACATTTACAATAAACAATATTGCTCTTGTTGATGGTCGTCCTAGGTTATTAAACCTTAAGGATATGATTCGTTTGTTCGTTAATCATCGCCATAATGTGGTTATTCGAAGAACACAATTTGAACTGGATCAAGCGGAGAAAAGAGCACATATTCTTGAAGGTCTCCTAATTGCCATTGATAACATTGATGAGGTTATAACGATTATCCGCAATGCTCAAACTCCAGATGAAGCTAAAGATAAACTCATGGAAAGGTTTGAACTTAGTGAAATCCAATCCAGAGCAATTATCGACATGCGCTTAAGAAGCCTTACCGGTTTAGAAAGGGATAAAGTTAAGCAAGAACATGCTGATCTTTTAAAGTTTATTGATTACTGCAATCAAGTTCTTCAGGATGAGTCGCTTCAAATGAAGATTATAAAAGAAGAGTTAATTGAAGTTAAAGGTAAATATGGCGATTCTCGAAGAACTGAAATAGTCCCAAATGTAGAAGAGTTTAACCCTGAGGATTTTTATGCAGACGATGATGTTGTCATTACCATTTCACATATGGGATATATAAAAAGAACTCCCTTGTCAGAGTATAGACTTCAAGCCAGAGGAGGCGTAGGTACCAAAGGTAGCACAACACGAGATGAGGATTTTATTGAACACCTTTATATTGCATCAATGCACAATACCATGCTTTTCTTTACAGAGAATGGGAAGTGCTTTTGGCTAAAAGTTTATGAAATTCCAGAAGGAACAAAAAGTTCGAAGGGTAGGGCCATTCAAAATCTTATAAACATTGAACCTGAAGATAAAGTTAAAGCTTATATCAATGTCAAGAAGTTAAATGATCCAGATTATGTGAGTAATAATTTCATCATATTGTGTACTAAAAAGGGAATAATCAAAAAAACATCCCTTGAGGCATACAGTCGTCCCCGTCAAAACGGTGTTATTGCAATTACTGTAAAGGAAGGAGATCAACTTCTTGAGGCTTGTTTAACCGATGGGCAATGCGATTTACTATTAGCCGCTAAAGAAGGAAAGGCCATTCGATTTCCCGAAAAACTCGTCCGCCCGATAGGTAGAACCGGAAGTGGGGTAAGGGGAATATCTATAGGAAAAGGTGATGAGGTTATTGGCATGGTTTGTGTAAATTCAAATGAAGAAACTGAAATTCTTGTAGTTTCAGAGAAAGGTTATGGAAAACGTTCTAATTTTGATGACTATCGAATTACCAATAGGGGAGGAAAAGGGATTAAAACAATAAATATTACTGAAAAAACAGGAAAACTTATTGCTATAAAGGGAGTTAAAGACAATGATGACCTGATGATAATTAATCGTAGTGGGATCACCATTAGACTTTCAGTTTCACAGGTTAGACTTGCTGGAAGAGCAACTCAGGGTGTTAGGCTGATTAGCCTCAGAAATGGTGATACTATCGCTTCTGTTGCTAAAGTTGAATATACAGATGAAATAGATGAAATTCAAGATGTTGAGAACTTATTAAGTAGTGAAATAACAGAATAAACTAAACCAGAATTATTAAATAAACCAATTGTTCAACAAATATCTTAAACAATGAAAAAGATTTTTTTAATACTAATCGTTGTAATAACATCAATTACAGCAATTGCACAAACATCAACCCAGATTAATTTTAGTAATCTTGAAAAAAAGATTGCCAGAAGCGACCAGAGCATTGAAAATCCCAAGTCAAACCTCAAATATCAAACCTGGATTTCTAGGGGAGAACTAATGCTTGAGGTTTATGATGCCATGACTTTAAGTGCCAGTGCAGGTTTAACAATTAACGACTTTATGCTTATTATTGGTAGGCCAAAACAACAACTTGAGGAGGAAATTGACGGTATACCTATAACAAAAATGGTCATGGACAGAGTTACTTTTACCTTTATTGAAGGAGTTCTTGAATCATGGACTTTCACAAATCCTCTTGTTGATAATCCATTATTTGATGCTTTCAATAGTTTTCTTAAAGCAAATGAATTAGATGATAGGGGAAGAGGAAAAGAAAAAATAGCTGAAAATCTTGTAAAACTTAAATATGCGTTAATTGCTGAGGGATCTAACTGTTATAGCCAAAAAGATTATGCATGTTCTTTTAATTTCTTTTCAAAAACAATCGAAATCGGTTTACATCCTATAGTTAATTCTGTTGATACAGTATTATTCTACTATGCTGGACTTTCAGCACAACTAGGTAATATGAATGAAGTTGCGATAGAATATTATCAAAAAGCCATAGATTATAATTCCTATTCCGATGGAAATACGTTTTATAATATTTATGAAGCATATTCATCACTTGGCAGGGAGGATGAAGGTCTTAAATATCTTCAGGAGGGATTCTTAAAAGTTCCTAATAATCAAAATGTTTTATATTCCTTAATCAATTATTACATTGTAAAAGATGATGATCCAATTGCAGTATTAGAATATTTGGATAAAGCAAAAGAATCTGATCCTGAAAACTATTCACTTTATTTTGCCGAAGGCACTCTTCATGATAGGTTGGAGAAATTTGAATTGGCTGAAAAAGCTTACTTGAAAGCTATAGAGTTGAATCCAAATTACTTTGATGCTGTTTTTAATCTTGGGGCACTATATTTTAATGGAGGAGTTAAGCTTGCCGAGGAAGCAACAAAAATTCCACCAAGAGAGGATAGGGATGGCTCTAAGTATGAGGCTAAAATGAAACTTGCTGATATTGAGTTCAAAAGAAGTATTCCTATTATGGAAAAAGCATTAGAAATTAGTCCTAAAAACAAAGCTACTGTTGAAACATTAAAAAATCTTTATTTCAGATTCAGAACTGAAAGCGATACAATGCAGAAGAAATATGAAGAGATAAACGAATTATGGCTAGAAATCCAGTAAACATTTTATTTATTTCTTTCAATAATAAAGGGTCAGCTGTGCTGGCCCTTTATATTATAAATAGGAGGTAATAAATAATATTATATTTAACATAATATTAATTATATGACTTTGTTTTAAAAAAATGAGACAAATATTTTAACATATTTGTCTCATTAAATGAATCAAAAAATGTATTTTTAAAAGAGTATTGGATTAATTTATTTTTTTCTAAAAAAAATATTTTTTCTTGTATTCAATTAATGTTTTTAATGTATAATTGCAGAAAATTTTTGAAGTTCTATGGAAAAAAGAAAATTAGTTATTAGTTATAAGAATCTTACACCCGAGTTGTTAGCATTATTAAAACAAAAGTATCCATACGGTTACCATAATCATGTAATAAAAGTAACTAAACCCAATAATGATTTCTTTCATGCAATAACCCTCGATACTGAGGATGCAAGTTATTTGGTAAAGGTAAACGTTAAGATTGATACAAAACCTAAGGATGAAGATGAGGAAAAGGGCTTTTTTAGCGATTCAGATGATATAGGAACAGATGAAGATACTTTTCCTGAAGAGGAAGAAGAACAAGCAGAGGATTATGAAGATTGACTTTAATCATTTTTAAACTTTTCAAGTTTAGGTCTACCTCTTCTAAAACCTACCACCTGGCATTTAATGCTGGGTTTTTGCTTAAAATTATTTATTAGAACCCTATCTATCTGTACTCCACACTTTTTTCCAGTAACATCCTCGACAATTAAAATTAAATCATCATCTTGATTGTCAATATATTTAGAACTGTCACTGATAACTTTAAAATCATACGCCTTACCCAACTCATAAAATGGATTAACCGGTTCAACTTTTAAAGATTCTTGTTGATTATAGCCATACACATTACATTCAATTATGTCTCCAAATTTGAAACCATATGATTGATAATGCTTTACTTTAAGATATGATTGGTAACCCTCATCATTTGTCAAAATATATACATCCTCTTTATCTTCCTTCTTATTAATACCTCTCACTACAAAATGCATTTTTTTTCCTATTAATCCTGAAAATCGATTAGAAAACATGTACAAAGTGGGATGAACAAGAATGGGAACTCCTTTTTTAATGCGTGTAACCTTTAATAGTACCTTTTTTTGCTCGATTACATCAATAAATTCAGAAATCAGTACTTTGATTTGATTCTTAAAAAAATCAGCAACTGTAAGAGTAAAATATTCAAGATCAACATTTTCCTTAGTACAAGCCAAAACTTCAAAACTATATTCCTCGTTCTCCTTATAGATTGGATGTACTGGTTCAAGATAAACCTTTCCAGAGCAGTTAACCTTATCAATTCTGCAAACTATTGATTTACCAGGTTCAATACCATAATGTCTATATGTTTTTGCTGAAAGAAGTATTCGTCTACCCGATTTGTGCCGTAAAACGAAAAATTCGCCTTCTTCAGGTATTAGAACTAGTTTTACTACTTGAAAATCATAAATTTCGCCTTCTGATAATTTCATTATTCCCCTACCCTTCAAGTTTTGCAATCGCTTTACATATCCTTTTTGCCAATCCAGGTCCTTGGTATATAAAGCCTGTATATAATTGGATTAGGCTAGCACCAGCCTTTATTTTTTCAATTGCATCCTCTGGGCTCATTATACCTCCGCTACCGATAATTGGCATAGTGCCATTTGTCTTTTCTGATATATAACGAATCACTTCTGTTGATCTATTCCTTAAAGGTGCACCACTCAATCCTCCATTACCTATATGATTTATCCTTTCTTCAATGGTTTTTAGCCCTTCCCTTGAGGTTGTTGTATTAGTGGCAACAAATCCATCCAAACCCACTTTCTGGGCAATTTCAATAGTATCATTCAACTGTTTTTCATTTAAATCTGGAGATACCTTTAGCAATATGGGTTTGTAAATGGTTTGTTTGAACCTCAATTTGGTTAAAGCCTCAATAATTTCACTAAGATTATCCTTGTCTTGTAGTTCTCTTAGGTTAGAAATATTCGGGCAGCTTATATTTACAACAAAATAATCAACAAAGTGATAAAGTTCTGTAAAACACTTAATGTAATCTTCTAATGCAGTGTGATTTGGAGTAATTGTATTTTTTCCAATATTCCCACCAACAATAACTGTTCTCCCCTTCTTTTCCAGCATTTTCTTTGCAGCTACAACACCTTCATTGTTAAATCCCATGCGGTTGATTAAAGCCATGTCTTTTTTTAGCCTAAATGAGCGTGGTTTAGCATTACCCGATTGAGGTTCTGGTGTAATTGTACCAACCTCAATAAACGAAAAGCCGAAAACACTAAGATCATTGAAACTTTCAGCGTTTTTATCAAAACCTGCTGCTAAACCTACTGGACTTTTAAATTTAATTCCAAAGACTTCTCGTTCAAGCAAATAGTTGTTATAAGTAAAAATTAATTTGACTAGAAATCGAATACCAGGTACCTTAAATCCAATCTTAATGGCATTAACAACAAAATGGTGAACCGTTTCAGCTGGGAATAGAAATAAAAAGGGACGAATTATAAACCTATACATGTGCTTTAAAAATGATTGCACAAAATTAAAAAAAGGAAATTAAAAAAGCTTATTGCTCTGGACGATATTCTGTAAAAGTCTTATCCTTATAAAATACAACAACTCGTTCAATCTCTTTTTCATTTAGCGCATCCTCTGTTACTTTAGATTGGGGTATTTCTTTTTTTGATAAGATAACTTCATCAGCTTTTTCTTGTAAAGGGGTTTTGATATCCAAAATATCATTTTTTTCATTTATATTGGGTTCATAATGATCAAAAATACTGGTTTGAATAGGTTTTCGATATATTTCTCCAATACCAACTATAAGCCAATCAGGGTTTAATTTTGGAAATTTTTCTAGAATACTTTGAATAACATCAAAAGAGGGTTTATTTCTTCCAGAAAGGATGTGAGAAATAGAACTTCTTTGAACACCTATTATTTCAGCAAATCTAGTAGGACTGAGTTTTTCACTAATCAGTAGTTTTTGTAATCTATCCTTCATAATAATAATTTTCACAAATGTAAAACAAAGGAGTTACAAATGCCAAAATAAAATGTATTTATTTGTAAACACATATTGTTCACAAGAAACAACAAATAAATTTATGAAATTATTCTCTGCTTTGTTTACAGATATAGCAGACATTGTAATTAAATTTGAAGTTTTTTTAGTGTTTGATTTTTAAAGATATGGTTAATATGCTTTAGGAGAAATAATAATGTGAATTATCCCTCTACAAATTATTAAAAAACAAAGAATTTTTTTTAACCATGTATAGCAAAGAATAACAAAAAAATTAATATAAGAATCTTATATTATTAAGCAGATCAAGCATTATTAATTATCGAATAGAATATTATTAAACTAAAACAAATCAAGGATTTGATATTTATAAATTGTTTTATATTATTACACGAACTTATTTTACATATAAAATTAATTAATTTACTGGTTATCTTTAATATAAATTGAAAAACTACAACTTTTTTAAATTAAAATAGTAATATTATTCAATCTTTATTATATAAAATATTTAATTAAAGTATTTAATACACAGGTATAGAGATAAATAACAAAACAAATTAATAATAATTGATATATCAATAAAACCCTTGCAAACATAGTCGTTTACACATGTAAATGCAACGATTTGTTTACATATAACACGTTTGAATTACTTTTAATATGATCACATGTGTATATTAAGTACATAGAAAAAGGCGTACATATGTATCTTTGGTTGATTTTTGTGAAAAGAAAAAAATCAGCAGGTCTATAAGCCGGGTTTTGTATTTTGGAAAACCAAATTTCTATCATTTATCTAGGCTTATTGTTACCAATAAGCTCAAGCGACCTACCCCTCGCAATTTTTATCGAAATAAAATCAGGACGAGCAGCCCTGTAACCTTAATCGGAATTAAAGTAATTGCGATGTACATGGTCTTGCACCCCATCAGATGTACGGCTTCCTATGTTACCATAGGAACCGGTGGGCTCTTACCCCACCTTTTCACCCTTACCCCTACCCGAAGGTAAAGGCGGTTGTTTTCTGTTACACTACTATACCCTTGCGGATATCTTCCCGTTAGGAAGCATGGTGCTCTGCGGTGCCCGGACTTTCCTCTCCACCCAAAGGTGCAGCGATAGAACGACCTGCTGAAAAAGAAAGAACTATATTTGGGATATCTTATAAAATCGATAAACTAAGTTTCTATTAATATACTATTTCAGAAAGACTAAAGTTGCACCAAAACCATATTCTTTGAATGATGCGTCCTGAAATCTTAGTTTAGGATAGTCTTTGTTTAGTTTTTTTGTAACTTCATTTTTTAGTTTTCCATTACCCAATCCATGAATAAATACAATTTTTCGGGTAGTCTTGCTTTTTAGGCCTGTTTCCAAGGCTGTTGAAAAACGTGCGAGCTGTACTTCGAGTATTTCTCCGGGTTGCATACTACTATAATTATCAACTAATTCTTGAATATGCAAATCTACTTCAACCAGTTCATGCTCAATTATTTTTGGTTCAACCTTTTTAACAATCTCCTTTTCTGCTATGGCCTCTGTAATAGCTTTATCTGTAAGAGTTTTAAGCAATATCTCTTTTTTTGTATCAACTATTGCAATAACTAATGCATTATCTTCAAAGAAGTCATTTTCCGAAAAACTGCCCTGCCGATAAAATTTACTTGGATTAATGCTGATATCCGAAAAAATAGGTTTTTGCAGAACATATTCTGAATTCTTGAAAAATAAAATTTGAAAGTTAAACTTTATATCATTATTTAAGTCATTACGCTTGAAAAGCATAATAAATTCTTTTGTATCAGCTTGTATAAAACTTGCTTTTAAGGGTTTAACATAATCTACTTGCCATTGCGACACTGAATATAAAGCCCTATAAGGGCTATCGTTTACGATGTAGAGTTCTTGGTCAGATTCAATAACATTTTGCTGATCAATGGGTACAAAAGCTAGGAAAATTGCGGCAAACTCTCCTTCAGGATCTGTAATATCCTCATCAAATTTTACAAAATTTAACCCTTCTATTAGAAAATCTTGAGAAACATTTACATCATTAATGTTTTCATTTACATTGACATTATCTGCAATATTTTTATCACTACTTGAACTAAACTTTATTCCTGGTTTTAAGTCTTCTTGAGGTATCCTTTTAATAATTGAATTGTCTCCCTCAGGATTAACAAGTATTAATTTTGACTCAAGGAACGGAACCTCAAAACCATCCTGATTCATAACAGCTACAGTACTTTTATCAATAATGCGAGTGATATTACCTCCCCCAACATCATTTAAAAAACGCACCTTATCTCCTACCTTAAACTTCATTTAAACTATTTATTTTCTGTTTATTAATCTAATTACTTAAATGTATAATTCAATAATTAAGATGATAGATTAAATATTATTAATTGCTGCAAAATTAACTATTTTTGCAAACCAAATAAAATTTGATTTGTGAGAGAAATAACTAGAGTAAAAATTGCAGATTACAACTATAATCTCGATCAGGATAGAATTGCGAAGTTTCCTTTACCCCATAGGGATCAATCAAAGCTGCTTGTATATAAAAATGGCATTATTGGCCATACTTTTTTCTCGGAGTTGCCAAATTTGCTTAGTTCTGATAGTTTGTTGGTTTTGAACAACACCAAGGTTGTGCAAGCTCGATTAAACTTTACAAAATCCACAGGTGCTAATATTGAGATATTTATACTTGAACCAGTAAGCCCTTTTGATTATGTGCAGTCCTTTTCATCAACTCAAATATGCATTTGGAAATGCATAGTAGGCAACTTGAAACGATGGAAGGGAGAAATGCTACAAATGAATATTGGTTTAACTAGCTCAATGTTAAAAGCTAAAAGAGTAAAAGATCTTCAGGAAGGTGTAATGGTTGAATTTAGCTGGGATAATAACGATATGAACTTTGCTGAAGTGATTGAGCAATGTGGCAAGGTTCCAATCCCACCCTATTTAAATCGAAATTCCGATGAAAGTGATAAGCTGAATTATCAAACTGTTTATGCACAGCCCGAAGGATCTGTGGCTGCGCCAACCGCGGGATTGCACTTTACTCAGGAACTACTTACTAAAATCAGTAACAAAGGAATAGAAACTGATCAAATTACTTTACATGTGGGAGCAGGTACTTTTAAACCAGTGAAGTCCGATACCATTTTTGAGCATGAAATGCATAATGAGCATTTTTTTATTGATATTAACCTGATAAGCAAAATCAAAAAATTTCAAGGGAGAATTGTTTCAGTAGGAACAACAACCATGAGAACCCTTGAGAGCCTATATTGGCTTGGCGTTAAACTACATTTAGGATTACTTGATACGAATAACCCTTTTTTGGGGCAATGGGAAGCCTATCAATTAACAAAAAGTATTTCGCTAACCCAATCCCTTGATTTTCTGCAAAAATGGCTTAAAAGTCAAAATAAAGCCCATTTAGAGGCATCAACACAGCTGTGTATCGTTCCAGGGTATGATTTTAAGGTAGTGGATACATTAATTACCAACTATCATCAGCCTCGAAGCACTTTGCTCCTACTAGTGGCAGCATTTATTGGTGATGATTGGAAGCGAGTATATGACTACGCTTATCAGAACGATTTTAGATTTCTGAGTTACGGAGATAGTTCGGTTTTATGCAAAAAAGATTCTAAAGTTTGATTTTTTTGTTATTACCCAAATAGTTTAATAGATTTGTAATACTTTAATCTACAGTTTGATAAACAAAATAAAATACAAAAACAGTTTTCTTCCCACCTCCAAAAAAGAGATGGATGCATTGGGTTGGGAACAAGCTGATATCGTTCTATTTACAGGAGATGCATATATTGATCACCCTTCATTTGGGACGGCTGTTATTGGAAGGGTGCTTGAACAAGTTGGCTACAGAGTAGCCATTGTACCTCAGCCAAACTGGAGAGATGATCTAAGGGATTTCAAAAAAATGGGAGAACCGCGCCTTTTCTTTGCAATAACATCGGGTTGCATGGACTCAATGGTAAATCACTATACCGCCAATAAAAGGCTTCGTCGCGATGATGCATACACTCCCGGTGGAAAGTCGGGCTATCGGCCCGACTATGCTGTTAAGGTTTACTCACAAATACTAAAAAAACTTTTTCCTAAAACGCCATTGATTATAGGAGGAGTTGAAGCATCGCTAAGGCGATTAACTCATTACGATTACTGGTCTGATAGACTTTTTCCCAGCATTCTAGTTGATAGCGGTGCTGATATGCTGGTTTATGGAATGGGAGAAAAACCTATTGTTGAGATAGCGAAAATGGTCGAAAAAGGGATTTTGATTAATGAAATAAGGGATATTCCACAAACCGGATTTATTACCAATGAGGTTAATTATGTTGATGATAAAGAATGTATTATACTCAATAGTTTTGATGAATGCTTGAAGAATTCACATAAATTCGGTGAGAACTTTAAGCATCTGGAAGAAGAATCTAATAAGTTAAATGGTAAACGGCTTGTTGAGGCCAATGGAGATAAATTGATTGTAATAAATCCACCCTTTACACCTGCAAGCACTCGGGAAATGGATTCATGGTGGGATTTACCCTATATGCGAGCACCACATCCACGTTATAGCGGAAAAACCATTCCGGCATGGGAAATGATTAAATTTTCAATCAATATTCATCGTGGATGCTTTGGAGGGTGTAGTTTCTGTACAATATCAGCCCATCAGGGAAAATTTATATCGAGTCGTTCCGAAGAATCGATTTTAAAGGAAATTGATAAAGTAATATCCATGCCTGGCTTTAAAGGCTATTTAACCGATTTGGGCGGCCCATCGGCTAATATGTATAGAATGGAAGGTAAGGATATGAAGGTATGCCAAAAATGCAAAAAACCCTCATGCATTTATCCAAAAATCTGTAGTAATCTGAATCATGGCCATAAACCCCTATTACAACTTTATAGAAAAGTTCGAAGCGTAAAAGGTATTAAAAAAGTTACCGTTGGAAGTGGTATACGGTATGATCTATTTAGCGATCAGAGCGATAGTATAAACAGACAGTATACAGAGGAGTTGATTCGATATCACGTATCGGGTCGACTAAAGGTTGCACCTGAACATACAGAGGAAGAGGTGCTTAAAGCAATGCGCAAGCCATCCTTTAGTTATTTTCAAATGTTTAAATCAAATTTTGAATCAATTAATCGTAAGTACTCATTGAATCAACAACTTATTCCATACTTCATTTCAAGTCATCCTGTAAGTACCGATAATCACATGAAAAAACTTGCTTACCTTCTAAGGCAAATGAATTTAAAACCCGAGCAGGTACAGGACTTCACCCCTACACCAATGACCTTATCTTCAACAATTTTCTATACTGGCATTGATCCATATACTGGAAAAAAGGTTTATGTAGCAAGAACAAAAGAGGCAAAATTGAAGCAGAAAGAACAATTTTTCTGGAATAAAAAGAGATAGGAAAGGTTGATATTTTTTGTATTACCTTACCATTAGATGCTTCATTGCAATTATGAATGGAAAAAGATTTTTTTTATTTTTTTATTTATTGAAGGTATTATCAAATAGGCTACCTTTGTTTATGATCTATATTTTTTAATCTAAAATCCAAGATTTCGCTTTATTTATCTACTTTAAAAAATCAACCTATGGCATTCTTTGAATGGAAAGAAAAGTATGAACTTGGTGTTGAGAGCATTGATAACGACCATAAAGTACTTGTTGGTTTAATTGACGATATTTACGTTGCGTTATCAAAGGGTGAAGCCCAGACTGCTGTAAATAAAACAGTATCGCAACTCGTTGATTATGCCAGAGTTCATTTTAAGCGAGAAGAGTATTACATGCAAAAGATAAATTATTCAGAGCATTTCAAGCATGAATCGGAGCATAAAATTTTCTCAAAAAAAGTTGATGAGTTTGTGGAGAAACTTGATGCTGGTGTAGCAAATATTACCCTTGAGGTTATACAATTTTTAAGAGATTGGCTAATAAACCACATCCAGCAGACTGATAAAAAACTTGGCGATGAGCTAAAAAAGCATAAGAATATTATTTAAAAATTTACAGCGCCTTGTCTCATTTATTTGTAAATCAATACATTAATTCATAAATATAATACTTCATAAAAGCATTTAATGGTTTTATTTTATTACTATTTCAGTATCTTAGACATTTTAATAAATGCTACAAATGATATTATATAAATCCTTAAAATCACACTGATGTTTTCAAAAAAAGATATTGAACAACTCGCAGAGTTTGGAATTACTAGCGAATCTGTAATGGAGCAAATTAGTAATTTTAAAAAAGGGTTTCCTTTTCTTGACATTATAAAACCTGCTACGGTAGGTGATGGTATAATTCGTTTGGAAAACGATGAAGTGGATGATCTTATTGAGGTTTTTAAGGGCTATGAAGGAAAGCGCACAAAATTTGTTCCTGCTTCGGGAGCTGCTACAAGGATGTTTAAGCATCTATTCGAATTCATTGATGAATACCCAACAAAAATGGATGAATGCTTTAGGGATAAAGGATTCAACTCCATTAATAATTTTTTTGAGAATATCAAAAAATTTGCTTTTTATGAGGATTTGCAGAAAGAGTTATCAAATAGTAGTTACAATATTAATGAATTAATTGAAGAGAAGAACTATATTACAATGCTTAAGGCGTTGCTTCAACCATACGCCATGAATTACGGTAATTTACCAAAAGGATTAATTAAATTTCACTCCTACCCCGATGGTTCTAGAACAGCATTCGAAGAGCATTTGGTTGAAGGGGCTCAATATGCACGAATGCCTAATAATGAAGTGTTTATACATCTTACAGTTTCACCTGAACACAAATCGGGTTTTATAAAATTAGCAAAAAATGTAAAGAATAGCTTTGAAGAAGCACACAGGGTTATTTTTTCCATTGAATATTCAGAACAAAAAAAATCAACGGATACAATTGCTGTAGATATCAACAACGAACCCTTTAGGAATAGTGATGGGACTCTTGTTTTTCGACCTGGTGGACATGGTGCTCTAATTGAAAACCTTAATGAAATAAATTCAGATATAGTTTTTATTAAAAATATCGATAACATAGTACCAGATAAACTTAAACCACAAACTGTTAGGTATAAAAAAGCACTAGCGGGATTATTAGTTAGCTATCAAAGTTTAATTTTTGATTATTTAAGCCAACTTGAGGAAAGTGAAAACCTTACCATGGAATTTCTTTACGAAGTACTCGACTTTACCATAAATGAACTTTGTATATTACCCCCTGAAAATTTGAATAAGGAAAATCCACAGGCACTTCTACCATATCTTATTGGCCGATTGAATAGGCCTATTAGGGTATGTGGTATGGTTAAGAATGAAGGAGAACCAGGTGGAGGTCCATTCTGGGCAAAGAATCCCGACGGTACTTGTTCTCTACAGATAGTTGAAACATCCCAGATTGATTTAAAAAACCCTGAGAAAAAGAGTCTTTTAGACTCGGCAAGCCATTTCAATCCTGTAGATTTAATCTGTGGCATTACCGATGCCGATGGCGCTAAGTATGATTTGTTAAAATATCGTGATCTTCAAACAGGATTTATTTCTCTGAAAAGTAAGGATGGAAAAGATTTAAAAGCTCAGGAGTTACCAGGATTATGGAATGGAGCCATGTCCGACTGGATAACTATCTTCGTTGAAGTACCACTTATCACTTTCAATCCGGTTAAAACCGTTAACGATCTGTTACGAGAACAACATCAAGGGGGGTAAAAAATGATTGATTGATTGCCCTTCGGCAGGCTCAGGGTGACAATTGATTGATTGGTACCAAAAATACCGGGGTTTGTAGAAGATTGACAAACCGTTAAATGCTCCAATTAATTTCGCTTAAACCCATATCCTTAAGTATTTCATTGGTTTTTGAAAAATGCTTACATCCAAAGAATCCCTTATGCACTGAAAGGGGTGATGGATGGGGTGCTTTTAGTATGTAATGTTTACTCCTATCGATGATCTGGTCTTTTGCCTGAGCATATGCTCCCCAAAGTAGGAAAACCAAACCATTACGATGATTCGATAACGCTTGTATGGTGGCATCAGTAAACTGTTCCCAGCCCTTTTTTTGATGCGATCCTGCCTGATGTGCCCGTACAGTTAAAGTTGCGTTTAGCAAAAGAACGCCCTGTTTTGCCCATTTTTCTAAATTTCCATGATTTGGAATGGGGAATCCCAAATCAGCATTTATTTCCTTGAAAATATTTACTAGCGATGGAGGTTGTGGAATGTCCTTGGGAACGGAAAAGCATAATCCATGAGCCTGCCCCGGACCATGGTAAGGATCCTGCCCTAGCAGTACAACTTTTACCTTTTCAAATGGAGTGCTATTATATGCATTGAATATCAAACCACCTGGAGGAAAAATGCGGTATTGTTTCTTCTCTTCAACTAAAAATGATTTTAAATTGGAGAAGTATGGCTTTTTGAACTCATCCCTTAAAATGTTTTTCCAGCTTTCCTCAATCTGAGGATTAATTGTATTCTCTCCCATTTTTAACTTTTTAAATTTCGGTGTTAGCAAAGTTAGCAAAAGGTTATTTTGGACTTTAAACAAAACGGTAAGAAAAACGTTAACTTTAAAAAAATTAGTAAACGAAAAAAATATAAAAACTATGAGTCATCATAAAATTACATTCGGAGGAAATCCAGTTACTTTAATTGGGAATGAAATTAAAATTGGTGATAAAGCTCCTAATTTTAATGTAATTGATGGAGGTTTGAAAACAGTTAACCTCGCCGATTACGAAGGAAAAGTTAAACTTCTATCCATATTCCCTTCCATTGATACGGGTATCTGCTCAATGCAAACCCGTAAGTTCAATATTGAAGCAGGAAAGTTTGGCGATAAGGTTGTATTCATTGGACTCTCTGCTGATCTTCCTTTTGCTTTAAAACGCTTCTGTGGAGCAGAAGGTATTGATAATCTGGTTACTTTATCCGATCATAAGGATTTGGACTTTGGAAATAAGTTCGGATTCCAAATTAAGGAGTTGCGTTTGCTGGCTAGAGGTGTTATTATAATCGATGCAAATGGCATTGTTCAGTATAAGGAAATTGTTTCTGAAATTGGAACCGAGCCAAACTATGAGGCTGCCATTGAAGCACTTAAAAAAATTGTAGGGTAAAAACCCTAACCATTCAATTCACTTTTAAATAAAAAAGAGGTTTTTAAACAGCCTCTTTTTTTTATTTCAATAATTCAAAAATGTTCTAACTTCTACTGTTCAAGAATTGTTGCTCCTAATCCGGTTTTAATGTTCTTTTTTGCAGGAGTACCCTCAATGGTGAGTGTGCTACCTGAACGTACCTTTGCATCAAGTAACTTATTTGCTGTTATCTTAGCAATACTTTTGGTATTTGCTCTAACAAATGCGCTATCAGCAACTAATTCTAATGCTGAGAGGTTTGCCCCTGAGGAAATTGTTGCTTCGTAGGAACCCAATTTCCCTTTAAGCCTTACAGAAGCCCCTTTGGTTGCTATTAAATCCATTGTTTTCAAGTTAAGTTGAGCGTCGATCTGTGCTCCTGTATGTGCATTAAGCACAACTTTATCACCAGTAAGAACACTTTGGATACTAGCTCTACCTGAAGAGCTGACAAAAATATCGCGTAATTCACGATATGTAAGATAAACTTCAACTGAAATATCCTTATAAACACCCCTTCTAAGACTAATTTCCAGAGTTTTTGCGGTTACTGTAGTTATTACATCTTCAAGTTCGATACCTGATACTTCGATCCTTGCACTTTCATTTTCACCCTGAGTTAGGTAAACTCTAATTTCGTTGGTAATTTTCAACTTGTCAAAGGGCGACAGTTCTCTTTCCTGAACTTTCTGTGCCGATACTTTCAGAAAAGTGGATAATAATATCAAAAAAGAAATGGTTAATGTTCTCATTGTCAAAAAATTTATATTAGTTACTGGTAAACGCAAGATCAAACAAATATTGTACAAAAATAAAATGTTTTATGTTGAAATTCAGCTAAAAATATTTAAACTAAATATGAAAAGAGAAATATTCTGATAGCACTGAACATTTCTTATTCTAGCATGTTAAATAGTCATAAAACCTTAAATAATGAGATTAAAAGGTGCATTTTTAATTGTTTTAGTGTTGGTATTTTATCAAAACCAATTAATGGCTCAAGGTAATAATGAGATTATGAATGCTAAGGATTTAAAAAATATACTTACTCCCATGCAGTATTATGTTACTCAACAAAAAGGGACTGAGCGACCTTTTACGGGTGAATACTGGGATTTCTTTGGCAAAGGTACTTACCATTGTATTTGCTGTGGAGTAAAACTATTCGAGTCAGATACAAAGTATAGCTCTAGCTGTGGTTGGCCTAGTTTCTTTGGTACAACTTTTAAGGAAAATATAAAAGAAGTTACTGATTACAGCCATGGTATGGTTAGAACAGAAGTTCTGTGTAAAGCATGCAATGCTCATTTGGGGCATGTTTTCAATGATGGACCAGAACCAACCGGAATAAGGTATTGCATTAATTCTGCATCTTTAAAATTTAAACCAGAGGATGATTAAGAATAGAATGAAACCCCAATTATATAGAATAGCAGCTTTCCCATTAAATATTGTTGTATTACCGGGCGAAGAGGTTCCACTAAGGATATTTGAACCTAGATACAAGCAGCTTGTTAACGAATGTATGGAATCTTCTCTGCCATTTGGTATTCCATATATGAATAAAGGGATAATGACGGAGATTGGAAGTGAAGTTGAGATTATAAACATAATTGGACGAAATAACATTGATGATATGGTAATAATGATCAAAGGAAAGTCCATTTTTAAAACAAAAGATTTCTTTCCTGAACTTCCAAATAAACTATATGGAGGAATCGTAGCAGAAGCAATATTGAACGATTTTGGAACTACCAACCCTGAATTAGCAAAAATGGTCAAAGCTCTCAAATTAAACCTTAGTTCTGATTTGGGAACTTTAATTATCTCCCATGAAATTAATATGCTAGATGTAGCCCGTTCCCTAATGCTTAAATCGGAAGAAAAATATCAAGTACTAACGATTAATGGTAAAACTGCCAAAGAACAATTTATAATCAATCGGTTACGGTTTTTAGAGCTAATAAAAAATCAGGAAAACAAGCTGGAGAATAACTTTCAGCTTAACTAATGATTATACTGTTTAAAAGTAGTAAACTTCTCTACTTTCGCTTTTTCTGAATGAGGTTAAAGCCTCTTTAACCGTCATTAATTCTTTATTCCGTTTAGGGGGATTATAGTAATTGGCTACAAAAGGCAGATTAATTCTTTTGTATACTGATGATGGGTCAAGAAGATCAAAATCAGGCCATTGATCTACCCTTTGAATGGCAGTGGTCATAAGTTTATTAACTTCATAGGGAAATTTAGATCCGACCCACGGACTGCTATTGGTTAAAAAAACGTATGTAAATCCATCCTTTCGATTAATCGCTAAAGCAGATGTACCTGCAAAAGATCCAGTCCTCCATTTATCTCCATTCGATGAAATCCACCTCCAGCCTAAGGGGTGAATTCCGGGTTCAGTTTGCTCTAAAACTTTTGCATTTCTTTGTAAAAGAGTTATCCCATTGGGATTATCACTATCAATATCCAGCAAGAATTTAATAAGGCTTACTGATGATATGACCCATCCCCCTGCAGCACCCAAGCAACGAATATCATTTCCTCCTCTACTCTTTAAAAACAATTCCTGTTTCCCATTGTAAGCAGGAACAAGATCGGCTTCAGGAACCTCATAATAGCGAACTTCTTGTGGATATCTAAGACTATCGAAGTTATGAGCAATAAAAGCATCGTTAATTCCAAGAGGTTTGAAAATATTTTCCTGAACAAATATTTCATATGATTTACCAGTTTGACGTTCAATAACTTTTTCAAGGATTGTAAATCCTAAGTTATTATATGAGCTGCGTGATCCTGGATTAAAATGCAAGCGCTTTGAAAGGGCAAAACAGATTATATCGTCATTTGAAATTGGCAGATTCTTTCCAATTTGTCGTGCAATTGACTGGTGCATGAAAAGATGATCGCCCCAACGGGTTGTCCATCCTGCCGAATGATTTAGTAGATGTTTTACTGTTATGTCTTCAACCCTTTGGTCCAGGTATTCAAGGTAAATTGGTTCATTGAGAATACCCTTTTTGCCAAAAACCTTTTGGTTGAGGTTTATCTGTCCATTTTCTAACAGTTTCATTACAGCAACTGCTGTAATAAGCTTTGAAACGCTGGCAATTCGTAGCATATGGTAGGGTTGCATAATTTCTCCGGTTTCCTTATTGGCATAGCCAAAACCCTTTGCGTATACAAGTTTACCATTTCGTGCAATGGCTATGGAAGTACCTGCTAAGTCCCATTTTCTAACAAATCGCTCAATAGCTGCATCAAATGAAGTGTAAATATCAAGGTTAGAATTAATATTTGTAATGATAGGAGTATCAAATGAAGATATAATCAATTTTGCTGGTTTACCTTCAGATTTTACCGGATTGCTGAACGCCAGATCGAAGAAGTAGACAAAAGGAAAGATTACTATAAAAGGAATTGTTTTTATGGTAAAAACAATAAGCTTATTCATTGAATTAATCCTTAATTAGAGATAAACACAATGCAAAGCTAAAAACAAATTGAATAATAACAATACTCACATACGATTTAATGCTGATTTTCTAAAAGAAAATGCCATTCGCTAGTGAACAGAATGTATTAAAAGGAATGCTAATCTATTACCAGTAAACTTTTTAGAGATTTTATAAAGCCGTAAATATCCTCCTCGGAAGTATCCCAGGAAGTCATCCAGCGAACCTCTGAGCGGTGTTCGTCCCACTCGTAAAAAAAGTACTCCTCCTGCAATTTGGGGATAATGCTGGGAGGTACAATGGCAAATACTCCATTTACTTCAACCCTTTGGGTTATTTTTACCTGAGGAATTTTTACTAATTCTTCTTCAAGTATTTTTGCCATTTTATTAGCATGCTGAGCAGTTTTTTTCCACTGTTGGTTACTTAGGTAAGCAATGAATTGGGCCGAGATATAGCGCATTTTTGAGGCTAGCTGTAACCCCTGCTTGCGGGTATATTTAAAGCCTTCACTGAGTTCAGGGGCGAAAAATACAATGGCTTCGCCATACATCATGCCATTCTTAGTGCCACCAAATGAAAGGATGTCAACTCCAACATCAGTTGTAAAAGATTTAAAATCAGCATTCAGAGCCACTGCTGCGTTGGCAATCCTTGCACCATCCATGTGAAGATACATGCTATTTGCGTGAGCAAAATCGGCAATGGCCTTAATTTCCTCTGGTTTGTAAACTGTTCCCAGCTCGGTTGGTTGTGTTATTGAGATTACTTTAGGTTGAGAATGGTGCTCAAAGCCAATGCCATGCATGTGTTTCCTGATCATTTCAACGGTAAGTTTTCCATCGGGGGTTTCGCATGTTAGCACCTTGCATCCTGTAAACCGTTCGGGTGCCCCACACTCATCCTGATTGATGTGCGCCGTTTCGGCGCAAATAATGGAGTGGTATGGCTGAGTGGCAGCCTTCATGCCCAAAACGTTTGCCGCTGATCCGATAAAAACAAAGAATATATCAACTTGATCACCAAATTCTTTGCGGAATAATTCTATTGCTCTGGTTGTAAAGGGATCGTCACCGTATGCAATGGTATGTCCAGTGTTTGCATCCACAATAGCCTGAAGTATGGTTGGATGCACCCCAGAGTTGTTATCGCTGGCAAATCCCCGTTTGTTGACATTCATAAATGTTGATTTTTAAATATTTATCTCACAAGAAATCTAATGACTGCTAAATTCTTTTCATCACCCTGACGGGTGATTATTACAGAATACCCATTATCATTCTCATCATAACGTTTCACCGATGACTGTTCGCCAGAAAAACTTTCAGAAAGATAGTTAATATCTATCTCCTTAAAATCCAGTTTTGTATATTCTTCCTGTGTGAATGTATTAATCGCCCACTCTACGTAACGTGTATTGTTAATATGCTTATTCACATCAATATCTGATATTTTTGAGGCAACATGATAAGTTTGCAATGGATTACCCTGCGGAATTGATAAACGTGGAGAATTAACTGAAGTGGCCCGATTTTTATCCTGAATTGGCATACGATCGAAAAAAGTATCGGGACGTTGAGGGCGACGACTTTTAATATCGACAATAAGCCAACTACTTGTTGCCCCAGCCAACTTATTTCCATTACCATCGCATACAAGATAATCTCGTAGGGCAAATGCTCCATCAATTCCGCTGGGCCATGTTTTTATGCTGAATGCCTCTGTCCACTGGGGCAATTTGGCTATCTCTACCCTAACCCTCGACAAAACCCAGAAAAACCCATGCTCCTTTAGATTTTCGTACCCAAAATGGTTGATGGCGGCATGTTCCCAAGCTACTTCCTGAAACAGGTAGAAAAGCGAGGGTATAGATAAGTAACCCCTAAAATCGCTGTGAAATGAGTTAACAGTAAACTCTTTAATTAAAAACTCTTTACCACTTATTCCCATAATCTATTAGTTATAAAGAGTATAAGCTATTTTATTCCACTGAAAACCTCAAATGAATAAGGTGGCAATTGTATTTTAATATGCTTTTCACCAATTTCATTTTTATGTGCAAAATTGCTTGTTATTGCTGAACCATAGGAGTATTCAGATAGTGAAATATTCAGTATTTCCTCTTTATCCGAATTGTTAAATATAACAACCACAAAATCGTCCATATAGCACCGGGTGTAGGCATAAAATCTATCAGTAACAATCAAGGGCTCAAATGTTCCATAGTTTAAAGCCATATTACTACGACGAAGGTTTGCCAACTTTTTGGTGATGCCAATAGTTCCCTGCTCCTCTGGCAATAAATCGCTGAATTGCATCATCCTTCTATTATCGGGATCGTTACCGCCGGGTTGTCCAAACTCATCGCCCTGATAAATTGTGGGCACTCCCGGAATGGTTAGAATGAAAGCGTTGAACATCTGCAACTTTTTGTAACCAATGGGATCCCCCACACCAATTTCTCTTGTCCAACCTGCACGTTTGGCATCCTCGTCGAAGGAAAGTGCTCCCCCTGCGTAGGATATAAACCTGCCCTTGTCGTGGTTTCCGGTAATTATGCCCATTAAATTATTCCATCCGTAGTAGCTGAATCCCTCAACCAGCTTACTGTTAAGATTATTAAACGACACATCATTACGGGCAAAGGTAGCCATGGCGGCATCGTACACGTTAAAATCGAACTGCGAATTGAGCATCCCAGTACTGATGTAGCTTGATATAAGATCATGGCTTCCGTAGGTTTCACCAATCTGAAATATGGTTCTACTCCGGGGTACATTTTCCTTTACCTTTCGGGTAAGTTTACGCCAGAATACTTCGGGGATATGCTTGGTGGCATCGTGGCGGAAACCATCGAATTTATACTCTGTTACCCAAAACAGGGCTGAATCGGTCATGGGTTCATAAACCTCGGGGCGTTCCAAGTCGAGGGTTGGCATAAAGGTGTCGAACCAGGTTGTAAGCCGGTGCTCGTCCCATTTCTCGGTATTCATGGTTCCATCAGGCAGATAAAGCGGGGTAGCCCAATCGGGATTATTCTGGTATAGGGGATGTTCCTGATGAACGTGGTTTGCCACGTAATCGAGGATTACATTGATATCGCGCTGATGGGCTTCGTTGAGCATCTCGTGCACATCGTCTGATGTGCCAAAACGGAAATCAACCTGTGACGAAGAGATGGGCCAGTAACCGTGATAACCCGAAAACTTAGTCCTAGGATCGGGGTACATGCCATAGGCTCCCAAAGGGTTCTGTGTAATGGGTGAAATCCATATTGTATTAATGCCCAGATTCTCAAAGTAACCATCCCTGATTTTTGCTGTAACCCCTTTAATGTCACCTCCATAGTAGTTTGCTTTTGGGTGAATATCAGGATCATCAACGGGAAAATCGTTGTCTAGGTTGGCATTATTGAACCTGTCGATCATGAGCGAATACATGATCTGCGTTTGTAAATCGGAGCGATTGAGCTGAGATGTACTAGTAACAACTCCCCTGCCCTCCAGGGGTATTAGTAGGTCATTCGACTCACCCTCATCGTTGTATGCCCATATCCTAATGTGTGATCGTTTTAACCCGTTTGCATTCACAGGGATAATTATGGTTGCCCCTGTTTCATCAGTATTAACAAAATTATTGCTTAAACGGTAATTCTCCCAAAAGACAAAGAGACTCTCAATACTATTATTAAATCCAATCCTAACCTCTTTACCATTAGTCGACTCAGGATAAATATGGGGTAATTTATCAGCATCAACCTCTCCCACCCTCAAGACTGAGTTCATTCCACCGATATTGTTATCCTCCACATCAGGATTTGCCGGATCGAGCATCCATTTGCCATCAACCACAAGCTGATAGTGATACTTTCCAGGGTTTAGCCATAAAGTTGTTGTCCAAATATCATTTACCCTCTCAAGGCTATTCCTACTCGGGTTCCAGTCATTGATTTGACCGGCTAACTGAACAGTTTGAGGTTGTTTGCCTGTGGCTTTGTAGGTAAAATCAACCGGTAACTTTCGGCTTTTTCGTATTAGCAACGAATAGCCAGTTCCACCTATCCAAACCTTCAACTCCGATAAGCGAGGTATGTCATCGTTTGCCGCCGATAGCTTCAGCGTTTCTTTATCGGGAGAGAGAAAAACCTCAAAGCATTGGGGTGCAACAACCGAATCTATTCGATTAACATTCATAAAAAAATCCTCAAGAATTACAATTGTTTCTTCACCTGCCAATTGAATGGGTGTGGCCAGTCCATGTATCTCCGATTTTTTATCGTAGTGAGGAATTATTTCTCTTGCACCACAAGATGCAAGTAGAAATGCCACAGAAATGAATAGGATCCTTTTCATAGTTCTACTTTTTAGTAAGTCATTAACTATTTAAAATTTAGATAATTCAGCAAAAAAGTGTTTATTCAAGCTCAATAATCATTGCAGATCGTGGAGAAAGCTGAAGCTGCTCAAGGCTGTTCAACCTTTTTCCGGTTATAATATCATTTCCTCCCTTGAAATCTTTTAAGATTTCATTAAATCTATTGGTTTTTAGCGCTTTTGGCTGATAGCCATTATGAAGTACCACCATAATCGTTTGTTCGCTATTCTGACGGAAATAAACATATACCTCGTTTTCAGGGATGAAATGGATAAGCCTTCCATTATGGATTGCAGTTGCAGTTTTACGCCAATTGAGCAATGTGCTCATGTAACTCCAGGCTTCATTCTCCTTTTTGGTTCTTCCTTCGGTGGTAAATGCAGAACGTTTGTGATCCTGCCATCCTCCGGGAAATTCCTGACGAAGAACCCCATGCCCCTTAACATCATCACCATCCATGAGGATTTCAGTGCCATAGTATATCTGTGGAATCCCTCTGGTTGTCAGAAGAAATGCCATTCCCAGCTTGTATCGACCTATAGCCATACTCTTAGCCTTCATAAATCTGGAAACATCGTGATTATCAGCAAAAATTAGAATATTCATGGGATCTGGGTACAAAAAATCGTGGGCCAAAATTTCGTACAATCGATGCAAACCTGTGTCCCATCCATCCTTTTCATCAAATGCTTTATGCATGGCATACATCAACGGAAAATCCATTACCGATTTAATGGCAGAATCAAACCCATCGCGGTTAAGTGCTCCCGTTTGCCAGTATGCACACCATGCAGGGTAGTTAAGCCATACCTCGGCAACAATGTTGAAATTGGGATACTCAGCCATTACCTCCCTGGACCAACGAGCCATAAAATCTTTGTCGGGGTAAGGGTGTGTATCCATCCTAATCCCATCCAAATCGGCATACTCTACCCACCATATGCTATTCTGAATTAGATATTTAGCAAGATATGGATTCCGTTGGTTCATATCGGGCATGTGAGTATCAAACCATCCATCGCTCATAAGGGTACGATCGAAATCAGAGGCATAGGGATCGAAATTGGTTGGACTTCGATAGTTTGTTCGGGTAAACTTTGGCCATTGGTTTAGCCAGTCCTTCATTGGCAGATCGTCCATCCACCAATGCTTGCTACCGCAATGGTTGAATATCATATCCTTGATAACTTTTAAACCCTTTTCGTGCGATTTTTCAACGAATTCCTTATACAAATCATTCGTTCCAAGTCTTGGATCGATCCTGTAAAAATCGGTTATGGCGTATCCATGATACGATTGCCAGGGCTGATTGCTTTCCAAAACCGGATTAACCCATATTGCTGTCATGCCCAACTCGTTGATATAATCGAGGTGGTTAATAATGCCCTGAATATCACCACCATGCCGAGCATATAAATCCTTCCTGTCTAACCTATCGGTCATTCCCTCAATGATATCATTGGCAGGATTGCCATTGGCAAAACGATCGGGAAATAGTAGGTAAACAACATCGGATGCATCAAAACCTTTGCGGTTGGCTGATCCAGCACGTCTTTGAGATAGCTCATAAGTATAGCCAAGCACCTTATCTTTAGAGAATTTGAATTTGATTTCAAAACTTCCAAGTTCACTATTTTCATCAATATTCAGGTTAATAAACAGGTAGTTAGGATTTTCAACCCTATCGATACTAACTATCCTAATTCCAGGATAGGAAAGCTGAACTTCGGCTTGTGAAACACCATCTCCGTGAACCATTAGCTGCAGTTCAGGATTCTTCATGCCAACCCACCAGTTGGGAGGTTCAATTCGGTTAATGGTTTGAGCTGTGGCCATAAAAGTAAAAGTTATGGTAAAGGTAATTAAAGCAAGCCTTTTCATATCGTATTTTTTTTTGTTAACAAATAAAGAAACTATTTAAGCTTTGACTAACAATTTGGTTTTCAATTGCCACGGGCTTAAGCCCGTGGCAAGTATTAGAATACTATTCTGAAACAAAATTTAAACTGTTTCTAATAAAAATAGAACTAATCATTTAATCCAGCTCTATAACCATTGCTGAGCGAGGCAAAATATAAAATTTATTGAGATTATCGATACTATTTCCGGTAATAATATCAACTCCACCGCTAAATTTGGCAAGAAACTCATTGTATCTCGATCCTACTATTTCTCTTGATTCATGGCTGTTGTTTATCAATACCATTACTGTTTGCTGATTACTATGGCGGAAGTAAATATAAACCCCATTTTCAGGGTTAAAATGTGTAAGATCACCATTATGGATGGCATTGGCACCCTTACGCCAATGAAGGAGATTTGAGGTATAATCCCAAATCTCGTTCTCTTTAGCTGATCTACCCTGAACAGTAAATTTTGATTCAGCATCATCGATCCAGCCCCCCGGAAAATCCCTTCTAATATCTCCATGCCCTCTGGCATCATCTCCTGGTAAAAGAATCTCCGTTCCATAGTAAAGTTGGGAAATTCCACGAGTTGTAAGCAAAAAGGTTAAAGCCAATTTAAGTCTTGTAATCTCCAGCGAAGAATCTCGATGAAAACGCCCCTTGTCGTGGTTATCGATGAATACAAGAAGGTTATTCCAGTTTGGGTAAGCAAAATCATGGGCAAGCACCTCGTATAAACGGGCCAAACCCGTTTCCCATCCATCCTCCTCATCAAAAGCTTTATTAATGGCATTCATTAGGGGAAAGTCCATAACAATGGGCAAATTGGAGTTATAGCCATCGATGTTTGGGGCATCCTTCTGCCAGTACGATACCCATAACGGATGGTTGAACCACGTTTCGCCTACAATGCTAAAATGAGGATACTCATGCATCACCGCATCACACCATTGGGCCATAAATTGCTTGTCGCAGTAAGGATGTGTATCCATCCTAAAACCGTTGAGATTGGCATACTCCACCCACCAGATACTATTCTGAATAAGGTATCTAGCTACAAAAGGGTTTTTCTGGTTTAAATCGGGCATCTGCCAGTCGAACCAACCTTTAACCATGTGTTTGGTATCACTTGCTGATGCATGGGGATCGAAGGATGTTAGCTGTCTGTAATTTGACTGAGTATAGCTTTCCCATTGGTTTAGCCAATCGTTCATCGGTAAGTCATTAATCCACCAATGGCCCCTACCCGAATGGTTAAACACCAAGTCCTTGATTACCTTTAAACCCTTTGAATGTGCCTTTTCTACTAAAACTCTGTATAGCTCGTTATTACCAAACCGGGGATCAATCCTGTAAAAATCGGTTATGGCATAGCCATGGTACGACCACGAAGGCTGATTATTCTCCAAAACTGGGTTTAGCCAAAGAGTTGTAACTCCCAGCTTGTTAAAGTAGTCAAGTTGATTTATTACACCCTGTATATCGCCACCATGTCGACCATGCATATCAGCACGATTAAGCCCCTCAATCATTCCCGACACCTCATCATTGCTGGTATCCCCGTTGGAAAACCTATCGGGATAAAGGAGATAGATTACATCGGAGGCATCAAACCCCTTGCGCATGGAAGAACCCTGAATGCGTTCAAGCAGTTGGTAAGTATATGTGGCTATCTTCTCATTGTTTTTAGTAAAAACAATTTCAAATTTGCCCGAAGTGGCATTGCCAATATTCAAATTAATGAAAAGGTAGTTTGGGTTCTCTACGCTTACAATACTTATTATCCTGACACCAGGGTACGAAATATCAACGTTGCAATTTGCAATATTCTCACCATAAACCATTAGCTGCAGTTCCGTATTCCTCATCCCGGCCCACCAGTTGGGGGGTTCAACCCTTATGTGTGTTTGAGCTTGGGATGAAAAAAGGGCATTGCAAGTCAGTATTAGTAATGCTAATCGTAATCTACTCATTAAAAAACAGATAAATTATCCTCTGCCAATACAATTCAAATCCTCAAATGACTCTTTAAGCCTTTTAATAATGCTCTCCTCCCCTTTCCTTAGCCATACGCGAGGATCGTAGTATTTTTTGTTGGGTTTATCATCTCCTTCGGGGTTGCCTATTTGACCCTGCAAATAACCTTGTTTATCGATGTAATACTTTCTTATGCCATCCCAGAATGCCCATTGCAGGTCTGTATCAAGGTTCATTTTAATAACACCATAGCTAATGGCTTCCTCAATTTTTTCTTTTTCCGATCCGCTACCACCATGAAACACAAAGTTCACAGGTTTAGGGGTGGTGCCAAATTTTTTCTGGATAAAATTCTGAGAATCCCTTAGTATTTCGGGGCTAAGAACAACATTGCCCGGTTTGTACACCCCATGAACATTGCCAAAAGAAGCTGCAATGGTAAAATTTGGACTAATCCTGTTTAGTTTTTCGTATGCATATGCAACATCCTGAGGCTGAGTGTATAATTTTGAACTGTCAACACCGGTATTATCAACACCATCCTCTTCCCCACCGGTTACGCCCAGTTCAATTTCGAGAGTCATGCCAATCCTTGCCATACGGGTAAGATATTTAGCAGAAATTTCAATGTTTTCTTCCAAACTCTCTTCGGAAAGATCAAGCATATGGGAGCTATATAGCGGTTTCCCTGTTTCTTTGAAATGTTTTTCTCCTGCATCGAGGAGACCATCTATCCAGGGTAGCAATTTTTTAGCGGCATGGTCTGTATGCATAATCACTGGAACACCGTATGCCTCGGCAATAAGGTGAACATGTTTAGCTCCTGAAATTGCTCCAAGAATTGCAGCATTCTGTCCATCATTGGACAAACCCTTACCAGCAAAGTATGAGGCACCACCGTTGGAGAATTGAATTATTACTGGCGAACCTACTTCGCGTGCTGTTTCCAACACCGAGTTAATGGTGTTAGTTCCTGTAACATTAACGGCTGGAATAGCCCAACCCTCAGCCTTAGCGACAGCAAAAATTTCCTGTACTTGATTTCCGGTGAGAACACCTGCGGGGAATCGTTTCATAGTTTGGTAGATTAGTTATTGAGTTATTGAGTTCACTTCGACAAGCTCAGTGTGACAATTGAATTATTGAGTTGTTGGTTGTATGTCATCTTAAACATTAATCATTATAAACAAAATTGAAAAAAGATGAATAAAACTTAAAGGGCTAAAGGTACTAAATACGACTGTATTTGTTTAAAGTGTTATAAAAAAACAACATCTTCCATTCATTTTTGTATCTTAGTGGAGCTATTTGGGTTTATTTTATATAGAAATAGTTGAAAAATTGTTTTTTATGGCAAACATTATCAGCATAATAAATAATAAGGGTGGAACGGGCAAAACAACAACGGTTTTAAATTTGGGTGCTGCTTTAGCGAAGAGAAAGCAGCGTATTCTTCTGGTTGATCTTGATAGCCAGGGCAACCTTACTTCCACTTTTAGTTCAGCAATAAATGAGCAAGGAATTGGCGAATTATTGGTTGGAAGTTGTTCCGTTACTGATATTATTCAAACAAATTCTTATCTAAGCCTATTGCCTTCGACTGAAAAATTGTTGGACTTTGAGTTTCAGCTGAATAACGAACCAGGCAGAGAGTATATGCTCAAGGAACAACTCGATAGGATGTCAGACGATTTTGATTATATCCTTATAGACTGCCCTCCAAGCCTTGGTACCCTTAGCATTAATTCTTTGGTTGCTGCAAACAGTTTTATCGTTCCCATGCAAGCTGAGAACTTTGCATTTATTGGGCTTGACAGGATAATGCTGATAACTGAGAAGGTAAAAAAACGTATGAACCCCAATCTTGAACTTGGAGGAATTCTTTTTGTCAAGCTAACCCCAAGAACCAAGTTTAGCCAAGCTGTAATTTCAAATTTATCCAATAACAATAATTTTGAGGGCAAACTTTTCAATACATATATACGTCAGGATATTGCTTTAATGGAGTCTGGCGCTTTTAAACAAAATATTTTCGAATATTCTCCAAAAAGCAGGGGATCACAAGATTATATGGATTTAGCAAAAGAAATACTTAAACGATATGGCCAAAAGTAAGCATACAATAAATGATATTCAGAAGGCACTACTTTCAAACACTAAGTATATAAAGGAATCCGATCGGGTAAAGAAACCGATTGAAAAGATTGAGCAGCCAAAATCAGTTGTCGAAGGTGGGGTTAATATTGATCACATAACTCTTAAAAAATTTAAAATTCTCGCTCCTTATTTGGGTGAGTCTGTGGATGATCTTGTAAACAAGGCTCTTAACCACTTTCTTAGGCTGAAATCTCTTCAATTAGATCAAGCCATTCAAAAGCTTACTGAAGAAGAATAATCGTGATTTAACGAAGTGATTTTTGTGCAAAATGATTTAAGCACTTTTTTTATTGGTTGTTCAATTACCGCTTATTCTCACAGCTCTTTGTACACCCTTTATTTTGGTAAGTTTGTAGAGCAACATATCCAAGTTCTTGGTATCAGAGACAAAAATTTGTATTTTCCCTTCGAACATACCATTTTCAGAGGTGATAGTAAATGCTCGCATATTAACCTTTAGATCCTTACTGATAACTTCTGATATTTTATTCACCATTCCGAGTTCATCAAAACCAGTAACCTTAATCGTAGTTTGAAATGATGTTAGCGCCTTGGTTTCCTTCCATTTAGCCTTCACAATCCTATAACCATACCGTTGATGAAGCTGTGAGGCATTTGGGCAGTTTACACGGTGAATTTTAATACCCTCTTTAATGGTAACAAATCCAAAAATGTCATCGCCAAATATTGGCTTACAGCATTTAGCCAACTTGTAATCAATATTGACCAATTTTTCGTCAATAATCAAATAATCAAAAGTTTGATCTTCGGTTTTTTCAACAATCTGCTTTTTGGAGGAAACAGTATCTGCCTGGAGAGTTTCATTTTTTTCTGGTTGAACAAGTACTGATTTTAAATCGCTAAGATTTACCCTTTCTGACGAAATAACTTCAAAAAGTTCAGCGCTGTTCTTTAATTTCAAATACTTTTGGAGTTGTTTTATGGCTTTATCAGTATCAGCAACTTTCCAGTTTTTAAATCTCCTGAAAAGCATCTCCTTCCCAACTGTTAACTGTTTATTCCTTTCTTCCCTCAAACTTTGCTTAATTTTACCCTTAGCCTTCCCTGTTACCACAATTTTCAACCAATCTGTTTTGGGTTTTTGGTTTTTTGAGGTAATAATTTCCACAACGTCTCCATTATTAAGCATTTGCTTTATTGGTACATTACGTCCATTAACTTTTGCACCAATGCATTTGCAGCCAATATTAGAGTGTATATCAAAGGCAAAATCCAAAACAGTTGCACCAAATGGAAACTTCCTCAAGTCTCCATTTGGTGTAAATGCAAAAATTTCTTTTTGGTAAAGATTTAGCTGAAATTGATCCACCAGATCTTCAGGAGCTGTCATGGGAGTTTCCAATATTTCACGAACCTTTGATACCCACTGATCGAGGCCTCTATCCTGCTTTATTCCCTTATACTTCCAGTGCGCTGCAAGCCCCTTTTCTGCTATTTCATCCATTCTTCGAGAGCGAATCTGCACTTCAACCCATTTCCCCTCGGGTCCAACGACTGTTGTATGCAGCGACTCGTAACCATTGCTTTTGGGTACAGATATCCAATCGCGTAAGCGCTCAGGATTTGGTGTCCATGAATCCGTAATTAGTGAAAAAACTTGCCAGCAATCTGATTTCTCTCTTTCAGATGAGCTGTAAAGAATCACCCTAATAGCAAATACATCGTAAACCTTATCAAATGCAACCCCCTGTTTCTGCATCTTTTTCCATATTGAGTGAACCGTTTTAGGGCGACCCTTTATCTCAAATTCAAATCTTCTTTTCTTTAACTCCTCCTCTATCGGTGCTATAAATTCCTTGATAAATTTATTTCGTCGGGTTGTAGTATTTCTCAACTTTTTTAGAATCAAATTGTACTCCTGAGGATTGGTATACTTCATGGCTAAATCCTCCATTTCAGATTTCAGGCGATACAACCCTAACCTATGGGCTAGCGGGGCATATAGGTGAAATGTTTCCCACGATATTTTCAACTGCTGTTCTTTGGGTAATGTTCCTAAAGAACGCATAACATCAAGTCTTTCAGCTAATTTTATGAGGATAACACGTGCATCGGTAGAAAGGGTAAGGATTAATTCTCTGAAATTTTCAGCTTGTTCTGTTGGGTTCTTAGGATCAAGCTTAGATATTTTGGATAGGCCATCAACAATTCTTGATATGGACAAGTTATACCTCTTTTCGATGTCGATAATATTGAGCAATTTATCATTGATAGTATCATGTAAAAGAGCAGCAGCAACAGAACTCCCTCCCAATCCTATCTCCTCGGCACATATTTTTGCAACATTAATAAAATGTAAGTAATAAGGATCTCCTCCCAAATCCTTTTTGGTTTTATACAATTCAACAATTTCCTTGAAGGCTTTTCTTACCAGAGGTATATCGATAGAATTTAAATTATTCTTGCAAGACCTTAGTAATCCCCTATATCGGTTAATAATAAGCCGCTCTTCATTATCCATACTGTTACATATTTCCGGCAAATTTAAACTCTTTCCCCATGACTTACAACTCAACAAATTACAATTATTTTTCTTGGATAAACATTAAATTATTCTACCAGCGGCATAACTTTCATTTTTCCAAATGTTCTTATCTTTATGAAAAAAAATTTAATGCTATCCAAAGATATTATCAAGAGGGTTCAGCATTTACGCAACGAACTTAATCGTCATAATTACCTCTATTACATAAAAGCAAAACCTGAAATTTCAGATTTTGAGTACGATGCAATGCTTAAAGATCTTGAAGCTCTTGAAAAGAAATACCCCGAGTTGGCAGACGATAATTCTCCCACTCAAAGGGTTGGTAGTGATTTAGCTGAAGGATTTAAGCAGGTAAAGCATAGGTATCCTATGCTCTCGCTAGCAAATACTTATACTTTTGAAGAACTTGACGATTTCGATAACAGAATTGCAAAATCCCTTACCAGTACTTGGGAATATGTATGCGAATTGAAGTACGATGGGACAGCTATTGGGCTTACCTATCGCAACGGAAAACTGGCTCAAGCGGTTACCCGCGGAGATGGAACCCAAGGGGATGATGTTACCGCCAATGTGAAAACAATCCGATCAATTCCTTTAATTCTTGATGGCAACGATTTCCCTGATGAGTTTGAAATCAGAGGTGAAATACTGATGCCCCATGCCGTATTTGAAGAACTTAATAACCTGAGAATTGAACAAGGAGAAACGCCATTTGCTAATCCCCGAAATGCGGCTGCAGGAACCTTGAAATTATTAAACTCAAAAACGGTCGCCGAACGTAAACTAGACTGTTTACTCTACTTTATGCTTGGAGAAGAGCTTCCTTTCAATAATCACTTCGATAATTTACAAAAAGCTAAGGAGTGGGGATTTAAAATACCACAATACACTAAGCTTTGTAAAAGCATTGAAGAGGTTAAGGCTTTTATTGATCATTGGGACAAAGCACGTCATAGTTTACCTTTTGATATTGATGGTGTTGTCATTAAGGTAAATAATTATCAGCATCAGAATTACTTGGGTTATACAGCCAAAACACCCCGCTGGGCCATTGCCTATAAGTATAAGGCCGAACAAGTGTGTACAAGGCTGCTATCGATAGATTACCAGGTAGGCAGAACTGGTGCCATAACACCTGTGGCTAACCTAGAGCCTGTTCAACTTGCAGGAACAGTTGTAAAAAGAGCATCGTTGCATAATGCAGATCAAATAGCGATGCTTGACCTTAGAATTGGGGATTCTGTTTACGTAGAAAAGGGAGGAGAAATTATTCCTAAAGTTATTCGAGTTGATCTTGATAGTCGTTCCGAAAAATCATCACCCATTCAGTATATTTCCAATTGCCCTGAATGTGGAACTAGATTAGTCCGATTTGAAGGTGAAGCCAAACATTACTGCCCTAATCAAACGGGATGTCCTCCACAACTGAAGGGAAGAGTTATCCACTTTATTGGCCGTAAAGCCATGAACATTGATGGCTTGGGAGAAGAAACCGTTGAGCTGCTCTTTAATGAGGGATTGGTTAAGGATATAGCCGACCTTTACGATTTAACCTATGATCAACTTATTAAGTTGGACAGATTTGCCGATAAATCGGCAACCAATGCCATAAACAGCATAGCCAAATCAAAGGAAATGCCCCTTCCCAAAGTAATTTTTGGGCTTGGAATACGCTATGTGGGCGAAACTACTGCACGTAAGCTTAGCCTTCATTTTGGCTTGCTAAGTAGTTTAAAAAATTCTACCTTTGAACAGCTAATGGAGGTGGATGAAGTTGGTGAAATAATTGCCCGTAGCATTCTTTCGTTTTTTGCCGACAACAAAAACATTGCTTTGATTGATAGGCTTGAAAAAGCAGGCTTAAGAATGGAATCGGATAGTGATATGCTATCCGATTTGAAGAGAAAATTAAATGGTTACTCAATTGTTATTTCAGGAACCTTTACTCAGATATCACGTGACGAACTGAAGGAACTGATAATGAAACATGGAGGCAAAGTATTAAGTGGTGTTTCTTCTTCCACAAACCTAATTATTGCAGGTGAAAATATGGGACCATCGAAACTTGACAAAGCAAAAAAACTTGGTATTAAGATAATATCGGAAGATGATTTCTTCAACCTATTAAAATAATTTATTTACTGGAAATAAGCATGTTTAAAAAACTTAGGCTAAATATCGGACACTCAAAACTTCGTAAAGAGTTAAAAAGTTTAAATAGACATAAAAGGGTTCACAACTTTGATTCTGCTCGAAAAATAGGTATCCTTCTATTCCTCGTATCAGATAATGACTTTGAGCAAGCCATAAAATTGATGGGTTTTTTAGTTGAAAAAAACCTTGAAGTATCCATACTGGCATTTTACTCCGGTAAAGAAATTCCACACAAATATTTAATGCGCAAGAATGTTCATGTATTTTTCAAAAAGGAGTTAAATTGGTATGGAAAACCATTAATGACCTACACCAATGATTTTATCAATAAAGAGTTTGATATATTGATTGATCTAAGTTTAGTGGAAGTTTTTGCATTGAAATGGATTGCTTCTTTATCAAAGGCAAAATTTAAAGTTGGTAGTTTATCTTACTATGGAAATCCCAATGATTTAATTATCAATATAAAAACAGAAAACAACCTTGAATACTTTATTAGCCAACTTAAACATTACTTACATTTAATTAACAATCGATTTGCACAACAGGAAGAGGAGAATAATAGAAAAGTATAAAATATAAAACCTTAAGGTTATATAACTATCTAACACATAATAATATAAATGTAATATATTTTAAACATGACAAAGAAATTTACTGGTTTGGGAGTAGCCATGGTAACCCCTTTCGACTCGAAGGGAAATATTGATTTTAAATCGGTTAGCAGACTACTTGAACACTTAATAGGTGGTGGTGTAGATTATATTGTTTTACTGGGAACTACTGGAGAATCTGTGGTGTTAAACGAAGAAGAGAAGAATGAGCTAGTGAGGTATGCAGTTAAGCAAAATAGAGGAAGAGTTTCAATTGTGGTAGGTATGGGTGGAAACAATACTACAGCCATTATAAAATCAATTAAGCAGTTCGATTTTCAAGGAGTTGATGCCATTCTATCAGTAACCCCATACTACAATAAACCCACCCAAAAAGGATTAGAGCTACACTACAGAGCTATTGCCTCAGAATGCAGACTTCCAATTATTCTTTATAATGTACCCGGTAGAACGGGAGTTAATATGATCGCTGAAACAACACTCAAACTAGCCCATGAAGTGCCAAATATTGTTGCTATTAAGGAAGCTTCAGGCAATTTAATTCAGCAATCATTTATTCTACGCGAAAGACCCCACGATTTTCTTGTCATATCGGGAGATGATGCATTAGTTCTTCCTCAACTTGCATTAGGCCTTGATGGTGTGATATCAGTAGTTGGAAATGCTTTTCCAAAAGAATTTTCTAAGCTTGTCAAACTTGCCCTTGCCGGCAATTTTACTCACTCACGAGAGATTCACTTAAAACTGATTGAAATAATTGAAAATCTTTTTGTTGAAGGCAACCCTGGAGGTATTAAAGCTGCTTTAAACATACTTGGTTTAATTGAAAACAATTTGAGGCTTCCACTGGCACCAATAAGCGAATCAACATACAAAAAATTATATAAACTCATTAGCAATTTTTCAGTTTAGTATTATAATAGGATTTTCTTTTATATGAATTCAATTATTTGCTAATTAGGTGTAAACATTATATTGCATTGATTGTTATATTGTAAGATTAAACTTGTTTAATTAAAAAACAACGTTATTATGCTTGACTTGACAACCTCTTACATGGGAATAAAGTTGAAAAATCCAATCATGGCTTCAAGTTCAGGATTAACAAACACATTAAGTGATATTATTGACCTGGAAGCCAATGGAGTTGCAGCAATTGTTTTAAAGTCTCTATTTGAAGAAGAGATTATTATGGAGACTCAAGATAACCTCAATAAAATGCAAGCATCTGGATTCATTTATCCGGAAACAATTGAGTACTTTGATTTCGATGAGATGGGTGATCCTGTGGCCGATTATCTTAAGCTGATTTCTGATGCAAAGAGAGAGGTGAAAATTCCAATAATTGCCAGCATTAACTGTATTACTGCTGATAAATGGCCCGATTTTGCGAAGCGTATACAGGAAGCCGGAGCCGATGGATTAGAGCTAAATATTTTTTCATTATCATCCGATCCTGGTAGAACAGCCAAAGAAAATGAACAAGTTTACTTTGATGTTATTGATAAAGTTACAAGGTTAGTCACAATACCCGTTTCTGTCAAAATAAGCCCTTACAATGCTTCGCTTTCCAATTTCATTAAACGGCTTAGCGAAACACCAATAAAAGCAATAGTTCTTTTCAATCGATACTATCGTCCCGATTTTGATATCCACAACTTCGAGTTCACCACCACAAACGTATTAAGTTCTTCAGCCGAAATGGCTTTGCCATTAAGATGGATTGCCATTATGGCTGAAAGAATTGATTGCGATTTGGCAGCTTCTACCGGAGTTCATAACGGCGAAGGAGTTGTAAAACAATTACTCGCCGGTGCTAAAACGGTACAGGTTTGCTCAACCCTATATCGCAACGGACTTGGTCAAGTTCAGGTTATGTTAAACGATGTACAGGAATGGATGGGAGAAAGAGGTTTTAAAAAAATCGATGACTTTAGAGGTAAAATGAGCCAAGTCCGATCGTACAACCCCGCAGCATTTGAGCGAGTTCAGTTTATGCAATTTTTTAAAGAAAAGGGTAGACCTTTTTGATAATTATTCACTTTATCTAAAAAGTAATTATCCAAAAAGAAATTTTTTGGATTAATTCCTTCACCTTTTCAAACCAATAAATTCGGTTTTGATTAATCATTAGAGCATAACATAAATTTTGAGCTCTAATCCAATTTTTATTTTGTTAATATGTTTTAGTTGTTGTTAATATAATTTTGTGGCATTTCAAGAGTTTAAGCTTATATTTTATTAGATTTGCACCGCTGTATAATGCTTCATTATGAGGGAAGAAAGAGATTACATATTTGATGAAGAGGATACTTTTGAAATTGTACAAAAGTATGAGGATATGTTACGGCAAAGAAAGAACTTCTTTTTCGATGTTGCTGATTTTGAAAATATTATTGATTTTTATTTCAATTCCGATAATGCAAAGCGGGCAGCTCAAGCAATTGACATTGCAAGCCAAATTCACCCTTATTCATCCGAAATTCAGATCAGGAAGGCTGAATTATTCATTATTGATGGGAAATTTAAGCAAGCATTAAAACTTTTACATTTTTTGGTAAAGGTTGAAACCAATAACGCTGAAGTATACTTTTTAAAAGGGCAATCACACCTAGGGCTGAACGAATTTGAACTGGCAGAAAAATCATTTAGGCAAGCTATATCAAGTTTTACTGAAGACAGGGTTGATTTATTATACAGAATAGCTTCATTATATCAAGAAATTACTGAATACAATATTGCCATTCGCTACTTATTATATGCCTATTCCATCGAAAATAATTCATTGAATATCAACTTTGAGTTAGGTTATTGTTTTGAGTGTATTGACGAATTCGATAAAAGTGCAAAGCATTATAACCTTTACCTTGATATAAACCCATATTCTTCAAGTGTTTGGTATAACTTGGGTATTGTTTATACAAGGACAGGGGATTTTGATAAAGCTCTTGAAGCATATGATTATTCCATTGCTATTGATCCTGCAAATAGTTCAGCAATACATAATAAAGCCAATACTCTGGCTACGATTGGAAGATATTCGGAAGCAATTGAAGAACTCACAGAATTAATCAAGTATGAACCAGAAAACCCAAGACTTTATGTTTCAATTGGTGAATGCTATGAAAAATTATGTCTTTACGATAAAGCTTTAAGCACATATAATAGAAGTATAGAGATATTCCCATCATATGCAGAAGCATATTTTGGAATTGGCTTGATAAAACTTAAAACACAGCAACCCAATCTAGCATTGGAGAATATTAATAAAGCTATAGCCATCGAACCGGAAAACTATGACTTCTGGCTTGGTTTAGCTAGGGCTAAATACGAGATAAATAGAATTGATGATGCCATAGATGCATACCGGCAAGCGACCCTTCTTAATCCTGATGAACCTGATGCGTTCATAGGTATGGCAGAAACTCTACTTTACAAGGAAGCATTCGCTGATGTTGAAGAACTTTACGATGAAATTGCTGAAAGATTTAGCGAAACCTACCCTCTTAAAGTTATTTGTGCTGCAGCAATGTATTTACAAAATAAGCCTCATAAAGCCATTGAATTGCTTAGAGGTGCCAAGAAAATTGCTCCAAGCGCAATCGATGAGTTCTTTTCGATTGTTTCAATTATCAACGATGATAGTTTTGTTAGTAGGGTAAAACTCCTATAGTTTTTTATCAAATTGTTTTTCCCAGTGCTTAGATATAATCTTATTGTTTTGGCTTTAAGATTTATAAGAATTTCTATTAGACTTCTGGTTATTATTTCTTCAAATTTTACTTTAGATTTGCCATAAAATCACAAAATCTTTTTTACAGCCTATTAATTTAATAAATTGTTTATGTATAAGCTGATTAAACAATACGCAATGCTGTTAGCTAAAGGCATGGGAATGGGTGCTGCCAATGTAATCCCTGGCGTTTCAGGTGGAACCATAGCGCTTATTACTGGCATTTTTGAAAGGATAATCCATGCCATTAAATCATTTGATACAACTGCAATAAAGCTATTATTCAAGGGAAAGATTAAAGAGCTGATTAAGTATGTTGATTTCTACTTCCTTATTGTAGTTCTATCGGGAATGGTTATCAGCATAGTAACTTTAGCTAAACTATTAAAATACCTTTTTGTAAGCCACCCGGTTTATATATGGTCTTTCTTCTTTGGACTAATCATAGCATCGGTATACTATGTTGGTAAAACTGTTGTAAAGTGGAATGCTGGTGTAGTTTTTTCTTTTGTTTTTGGAACTGGTATCGCCATTTGGATATCGTATATGAATCCATCAACACCCAACGATTCCTTTATTTACCTTATGATTTGTGGGGTTGTTGCCGTTTGCAGTATGATACTACCGGGTCTCTCAGGTTCCTTTGTTCTAATCCTCATGGGCAATTACGAACTTGTTATGATCGATGCTGTGAATGAAGGAAATATCGGTATACTTGCACCAGTAGTTTTGGGTGGAATTATCGGAATTCTTGCTCTATCCCATATCCTGTCGTGGATCTTTAAAAAATATAAGGATCAAACTATTGCCCTACTTACTGGTTTTATTCTTGGATCTCTGAGCATTCTTTGGCCTTGGAAAACAGAAATCTACAGAACTGATGTTTTGGGTGAATTTATTCTAAAGAACAATGAGAAAATTGTACAAGGCTATAAACTCTTCCTACCTAATTCGTTTAATACCGAAGTTTTAATGGCTATCGTATTGGCAATTCTAGGTCTGTTAACCATAGCATTGATCGAAGTATTAGCTAAGGGTAAAGAAGAAGAAAGCAAAAAGGATACTCATTAAATTGTTTATCAAACGGTTAGTTATTATTTCTTTACATGATACAGTTAAGAAATTTTTCAATTATTTTACTAACAATTCTATTCCATTCCAGTCCATTACCTGCTCAGGACAGTGGTTGTAAAGTAAATAATATTCAGTTCAAATCAGGTGAAACTATTACATACAGAGCTGTTTACAACTGGGGTTTTATATGGGTAAATGCAGGCGATGTAATTTTTACTGTATCTGATACTTTATACCTTGGTCAACCTGCTTTCCATTTTAAATCTCTTGGATGGACCCTCAAACAGTATGATTGGTTTTTTAAAGTTCGCGATAGGTTTGAATCCATAGTTCATCAGGAAACTTTACAACCTTTTTGGTTTGAAAGGGATACTTATGAGGGAAGCTATAAAGCTTATAATCGCTACATATTTAGGCATGAAAAGAATGAATTGGATATAATCAGCGAAACATCTGAAAGACCATTTAAGCGTGAAATTTTACCTTTAAAACCTTGCACATTTGATGTATTGAGTGCTATTTATTACTGTCGCAGCATAAACTTTAATCAGTATAAAGTTGGAGAAAAGATCCCTCTCACAATGGCAGTGGACAACGAGGTTTTCGAGCTGTTTATTAGATACCTTGGCAAAGAAGTTCTGAAAATGCGCGATGGAACCATTTTTAATACCATTCGTTTTTCGGTTATGCTGGTAGAAGGTACTATCTTTAAAGGTGGCGAAGATCTATTCGTTTGGGTAACCGACGATCAAAACAGAGTACCTGTTTTAGTCGAAGCCAAAATATTAGTGGGTTCTGTAAAGGCGGTGTTAACAGGCATGGAAGGGCTAAAATATCCTGTAACTTCAATGGTTAATCCAAAATGATTTATAGAAATTCTCCAAAAAAAAATATCTGTTCCTAAATAGATTATCTTTAGATTTCATTAATAAAAACTCAGCATGAGCCTGAGATTAAAGTATAGACGATTTGTTTTTACTCTACTTTGCATTTCCAGTTTGCTGGTAATTGCCTATAATCTGAAAACGCCACTATTCCGGTTAATGCTAAACAACCGAATTGAATGGTTAAGGCAAAATCATCAAATAAATATCACTTATAAAGCGGCTAAAGTAATTGGCATAAATCAAATTAGAATAGATCAATTCACAGCAAATCGCAAAGAAAATGAGCCATTAATACAGGCAAAAAGAGTTGATATTAAATTATCCTTATGGAACTTGATTACAAATAATCTAACCCCCAAATACATTAAAATTGATACCCTTGAGTTAAGCCTTAATCGTTTTACTGAAAATTTGAAACATACTGAAGATAATAATTCGATAAATGCAAATAGCACACATATAAAAAAAATAATTACCCCAAGAGCAGCTAAACCATTTAATATAAAGCAAATATACCGTATTTTAAGGGTAATATCAGGATTGTCAAATTCCGAAATTGAAATAAACCATTTTACCCTAAATGCTAAGAAAGATGATTTAGATTTTCACGTTATATCTGAATATTTTTCAATCCTTAACCGAGAAATACTTGCGCAGGTTAGAATTATTGAAAATGCACATTCCAACTATTTTGAGGTATCAGGAAATACAATTAAATCGAATAATGGCCTGAATATTAAAGTCAAAACACTCGATGGGAGTAAAATTCAAATTCCAACCGATCTGGCAATCAAAAATTTGAAATTCGAAATTGATTCTTTTCAACTTTCCGTTTCATGCTCATCCCTAAAAAGTGATAGTATATACATAATGGGTGTTATGGAAGTTTTGGGTACTAAAATTTTTCATCCAAAACTTGCCGAAAATGAGATTTCTATTAAGTATACCGGAACTAACTTCGGTGCATCTATATCATCAAATGGTTTGATTTTGGATAGCACTACACACTTTGCCATAAATAAATTGCTTGTTCCCATTGAGGTTTCAATTACAAATAGCTATAAACCCCAGTTTAAAGTCAAGATAGAAACAGGAGAACAAAGGGCATCCGATCTTTTCGAATCTATTCCCAAAGGGCTTTTTACAACACTAGATGGAATTGAAGTTGGAGGGAGTATTCAGTTTGATTTTTTGTTCTACGTTGATTTTGCAAATCCAGATAGCCTAGATTTCTATGCTAAGCTTAAACCTATTGATTTTTCATTGCTTTCAATGGGTAAAGAAGACTATAGAGTGTTGAATGATACTTTTACTTATAATATTATTCATAGCGATATCATTAAAAAAACCATTCGCATAGATACGAAGAATGAAAACTATCGATCGTTAGAACAGATATCACCCTATTTAAAAAATGCAGTTATAACCGCTGAAGATGGCGGATTTTATAGCCACAAAGGCTTTGATCTTGGTGGATTTCGATATGCATTAGTACATAATATCAAGCAAAAAAACCTTTATCGGGGCGGAAGTACCATTACCATGCAGCTGGTTAAAAATTTATTTCTAAATCGCAATAAAAACTTACTTCGAAAGGCAGAAGAGGCAATAGTTGTGTGGTTAATAGAAACACAGAAACTGGTGGAAAAGGATAGAATACTCGAAATTTACTTAAACATCATCGACTGGGGACCAAATATAAATGGGATTTCTGAAGCATCAGAATTTTATTTCAATAAAAATTCTAAGGATTTGAATCTCAATGAGGCAATCTTTTTAGCAAGTATAATTCCTCGTCCAAACAGCTATATGCAAAGTTTTGACACTCTAGGCAATTTAAAAACACACATGGAAGGTTACTTTAACTTTATAGCAGGGAAAATGTATGAAAGAGGATTGATTACTGAAGAAGATTATAGTGAACTTCAATACAATGTCAATATTACAAGTTTTGCCAAGGATTTTGTTTTCAATAATTCTTCCATCGATACAACAAGTGTCAATGATTTTAATTGATTCACCGTACAGAGTTTTCGAGTTTCTTTACAGAAAATAGTTTGTGGCTTTCCAATTCTAGGGCAACCAAATACCCCAGACCCTCAAATATTTCTCCAAAAACACAACCTGCATCTAAAGGAATTGTATGGCTATCAGTATTATTTAAAATGTTTTTGATGGCATTTATTGGTTTTGGCGTATGACCATGAATAATTATTTTACCTGGTAAAAAATCTTTGGGAATATTTTGTGATCGACTCCAAAGCATTGCATTATAATCTTGCATAGGTTTTTGTGAAATATAGTTTAATCCAGCATGTACAAGTATATATTTTGAATCTACTTCAAAATAATGCGATAGTTGTATGAAAAAATTAAGATGTCTTACCGGGAGATCATTTGGAAAAGAAAATGAATCTCCTAATAAATCTTTATAGCTTTTTAAAGTAACATTACCAGTATTATACATCCAAATATCAAAGTTCGACATGTCATAAAATGCATCAAGAAGCATCTGCTCATGGTTGCCCCTTAAGCAATTTAATTTGTAACCCTTACTTATCAGATCGAGTAAGTAATCTATTAACTGTGCGCTGTAAGGACCTCTATCAATGTAATCACCGAGGAAATATAAATCATCATCCTTCCCCACCCCTATTTCTTCTTCAAGAAGTTTTCTGAGTGAGATAAGGCAGCCATGAATATCGGGAATAACATAGGCGGACATAATCTGTATAAGCTTAATTTATAAAACAATAAGGAGAGTTACCTTGTAATTTTATATCTTACGCGGATCCTTGATGAAAGAACTTTAAATACAGATCATTTATTTATTAAGGGTGTCAACTACTCATACCTTAGTGCCTCAATAGGATCGAGTTGTGAGGCCTTTACAGCAGGAATATACCCCGAAGCTAAACCAACTAAAAAGCAAATGGCAACTCCCAGTCCCATCCACGACCATGGAATTACAAATGAACTACCAGTGAGCATTGAAACAAGGTTTCCTATTAAAATACCCAATAAAATACCAAGTAAACCACCCATTTGGCATATTACTATAGCCTCGAATAAAAATTGCTGTTTTATAGTAGACGATTTTGCACCTATCGCTTTACGGGTACCAATTTCTCTTGTACGTTCAGCAACAGCTACCAACATAATATTCATCAGTCCAACCGCCGCACCCAACAAGGTGATAATGCCTATTAATGTAGCGGTTATGGTTACATACTTAAGATTTTCAAGTAGGATTTTTGCCAAAGAATCGCTCTTCTCAATATTAAAGTCAGATGGGTCGATGGCCTTAAGATTTCGCACAATGCGAAAAATTCCCTCTGCTTCGTTCACTGCATACTCAAGATGCTGAGGGTTGTTGGGTTTAATATTGATTGTGTAGTTCATGTTGGGCCGTGAAAAATATGTGGCAACGTTATGAACCGGTAGAAGCACTGACCGATCAGGTCCTCCGCCAAATCCTGTCCCTTTGCTTTTTAGAACGCCAATTACACGATACTTAGCACTTCCAACGCTTATCACTTTTTCCAGTGGATCTTCGTTCTTATCAAAAATTTGGCTTGCAACCTCTTTGCCTATTACTGCAACAGGCCATCCGTTATCCTGCTCGTGTGAGGAGAACATTCTACCTTTTTCTATTTCTAAGCCAGCGGTTTCAAAATATCCGTTACTTACTCCTCTAACACCAATATTTGGATTTGTTTTTTTTGACCGATGCTTAATGGTACTTGCCCCAGTTGCCCAAACCGACATTGATACTGTGGCTGGAAACTCAAATCGATCCATAAAATCCTTTGCCTGCTGATAGCTTATGTAAGCATGATTGATAGTTCTATACCTTTGCCCCCCCACGTGTACATTCATACCCCTGCTTTGAATACTAAAAGTATTGGCACCCATCATGGTAAACTCGTCATTAATGCTTGCTTTTATGGAATCAATAGCTGTTAGTATGCCAACCAAAGCCATAATGCCAATGGCAATAATTAGTATGGTTAGCGATGTACGAAGCACGTTTGAACGAATAGCACCAAACGATATTCTCATGTTATCAGCAATAAGGGCAATTCCTTTCATCTTTTCAAAAATTATTTATCTCTCAAAGGTAAGCGATTTGTTGGATAGTTTAAATAGCTAAACGTTTACTTAATGATGTAAATTGTAAAAATTCAAAAAGTATTTTTTTTAGTCTAAATTTGCATAAAACATAAGAGATGACCGTTGAAGAGAGAATTAACGCTTTTGTTAAGCTTGGCAAATCCATACTGCAATCTTATAATAAATTGGAGAAAAACCATTTCTGGAAAAACATTTGGGCAGCATATACAGGGAATCCCTGGTTTACTCCCGAATTTTGTGAAGAAGCAATTCATTCCATCGCCCAAAAGTGGTTAGATAAAGATGCCCTTACTTCTTGGATTTCAAGTTATCCTGATAGATATTTTGCGATCAGTACCCCCAAAAAAATAGGCGTTGTAATGGCTGGAAATATTCCTTTTGTGGGGGTACATGATTTGCTTTGCGTTTTAATGTCAGGGCACCATTTTATTGGAAAAATATCATCAAAGGATGGTGGTTTGATGCATGCATTTGTAAATATGTTAATCGAGGTTGAGCCACGATTTAATAGCTATTTGTGCATAGTTGAGGATAACATTCAAGATTTTAACGCTATAATCGCTACAGGTAGCGACAACTCTGCTCGTTATTTTGATTACTACTTTGGTAAGTACCCGAATATAATTCGCAACAATAGACATAGCATTGCCATTCTCTCGGGGAAAGAGAGTAAAGATGAACTAAAAAGTTTGTCTAAAGATATCTTTACCTACTTTGGGCTAGGTTGTAGAAATGTATCAAAAATACTAATCCCGATAGATTATGACTTATCTGAACTAATCAATGAGATGAACTCGTTTAAGTATTTTATAAATCATAACAAGTATGCGAATAACTACGAGTACCACCGTGCAATTTACATAATGAACAGGGTTCCTCACTATGACAACGGATTTGTACTTCTTAAGCCCGATGAAGGATTGGGTAGCCCTGTTGGAGTTTTATTTTATCAAATCTATGAATCGTATCAGCAGATAATTGATTACATTAACTTACAGAGAGAATCGTTGCAATGCTTTGTCTCCAGCATAAGTGAAATACCCGAGAGAATTGCATTCGGCAAAACCCAGCAGCCTGAAATCACAGATTATATGGATGGCATTGATACGATAGAGTTTTTAGGAAATCTTTAGGTTTTTTCTGGAAATTGAAATCTTTTCTAAAAAAAGACTTTTTTTATACTACTTAACTAGCTTAATTTGCATATGATACCTATTTGCTAAATTCTATGATCTACAAATTTCGAATGATTTCGAGCGAGGATAGTGCCTTTCTCAGGGAATATGAGTTGGATGATTACAGCTCTTTCCTCGATTTTCACCATTTTATACAAAAAAACCTTGATTACGAAGAAACACAGCTTGCTTCATTTTTTCTTACTGACGAATACTGGAACAAAGGACTTGAACTTACCCTTATTGATATGGAAAATGATGCTGGACCAGCAGCAATTCCAATGGAATCAGTAAAACTGCATGAACTTCTTAAGCACAAAAAGGAGAGGATGCTTTATGTATTTGACATTTTCTCTGATCGGGGTTTCTTTTTAGAGTTACATGATATTATCAAACCTAATCCCGGTTATCACTACCCCAAATGCACAGCTTCAGTGGGAGATGCGCCGGAACAATTACTGATTGAAGATGTTGACCTTGATAGTTTATCCTTTGATAATGGGCCTATTGACGATATTATTAATGATATTGGTTCAGACACTAATGGGTTTGATTTGGGTACTGACACATACAATGTCGAAGATGATGAACTATAAAAAAATCCGTTTAATATAATCGATTTTCTATTTAAACATTGCGTTAGATTCAAATATTAGGAAGAAACTTCATACTTCCCCTTATGTTTTCACATGATAATATTTCGAAGTTTTTAGTAGTAATTTTGGGTCCTACCGGTGTTGGCAAAACTGAGCTTAGCATTAAGCTGTCAAAATACTATAACGCTCCTATCCTATCGGCAGATTCAAGGCAGATTTTTAGGGAGATGAAAATTGGAACAGCTTGCCCCTTGCCCGAACAATTAGGCGAAGCACCCCATTATTTTATTGGTCACAAAAGCATTACGGATAGATATAGCTGCGGAATGTTCGAAATGGATGCCCTTAAACTGCTGGATAATATTTATTTAGAAAGAAACTTTGCATTGCTTGTTGGCGGTTCTATGCTATATATCGATGCTGTATGTAAGGGTATTGATGATTTTCCCACCCCTGACCCAGAGCTTAGAAAATCGCTTGAAGATCAACTAAAAAAATTGGGCATTGAAAACCTAAGGGCTCAACTAAAGTTGCTGGACCCTGAGCATTATCAACAGATTGATCTCAGAAATTCGCAACGTGTGCTAAAGGCCATTGAAGTATGCCTTCAGACAGGTAAACCTTACAGCAGCTTTCTAACCCAACCAATGAAAAAAAGATCCTTTATACCCATTAAAATTGGAATAACTCTCCCAAGAGAGGATCTGTATAAAAAAATTAACAGTAGAGTTGATAAAATGGTAGAATTGGGGCTGGTTGATGAGGTGAAAAATCTTTTTGCATTCAAAAATAATAATGCACTTAAAACAGTGGGATACAGGGAGATATTTGATTTTTTTGAGGGAAAAAATTCACTCGAACAGGCAATTGATCTTATTAAACGTAATAGCAGAAGATATGCAAAACGCCAACTTACATGGTGGGCTAAGGATAAGGAAATAGCTTGGTTTAATCCCAGAGATGAAAAGAGGATTATTGAGTATATTGACAAGGTTAAAGGGAGATAGTTGGTTAGTCTAATAGTCGGAAAGTCTAAAAGTCTAATAGTCGGAAAGTGAGAGATGAGAGGGTGAGAGAAGAGAGAAGAGAGAAGAGAGAAGAGAGCAAAGGGCTAAGGGCTAAGGGCTAAGGGTAAAGGACAGATCAATCAATCAATCAATCAACCAGCCTTGCTCTTCCTGTCGGTAGACAGGCGGCAGGCAGGTCAATCATCCAATCATCAATATCTAGAAGTTGATTTATCTGAACATCAGTACCGAGTGTTCATTTCTTTAATGTTATTCACATGCAACCAAATATAGCGAGTGCCAAGTGTTCTGTTAGGCTTCCAGACTTCAGAAATTGCTAAAAGCTGTTTCTTTAAATCTATTCCTTTACTATTTAAACGATAGATATTGTTCATACCCTGCTGAATTGCCAGATCATCAATTGGAAAAATATCCGGTCGATTAAGAGAAAAGATTAAAACCATTTGAACCGTCCAAACTCCTACTCCTTTTATTTTTGTTAACAAAGTTATCAGTTCGTTATCCGATAGTTTATTAATTCTATTAACTGATATATCTTCGTTAAGTGAAAACTGGGCAACATTCTTAACATATTGTGCCTTAGCATTGGAAAGCCCTACTGATCTTAACTTCTCAATGCATATATCATCAAGCATTTTTGCATCAGGGTACTCGTTAGGAAACAACTCTTTAAACCTCTTGAAGATGATGGATGCCACCCTGCCCGAAAGTTGCTGTGAAATGATATTTTCTACTAAATCCAGATAAACATCTTTCGTTTTAGTGAGTTCAGGAAGCGAAAATTTTGAGGCAATAGCCTCAATAACTGGATCGTCAAATGGAAGAGTATTTTTAATGGAAACCATTGATTCTTGATTATGGTATTATTGGCATTTGGTAGTAAAGACCGGCACCTGGTCCCAAGGGTAATCCTAACAATATCCAAACTATCAGCAAAATAGACCAGCCTATAAAGAATACTATTGAATATGGGAGCATGGTAGAAATAATGGTTCCAATACCTGCTTTCTCATCGTACTTATGGAAATATGCAATGATAAGCGCAAAGAAACTCATCATTGGAGAAATAACGTTGGTCACGGAATCGCCTATACGGTATACTACTTGAGAAAGTTCAGGAGAATAGCCCAGTAACATGAACATTGGAACAAAAATAGGAGCCATTATGGCCCACTTTGCCGAAGCACTTCCCATGAACATATTGATAATAGCTGCAAGCACAATAAACATTAACATCAAAGGAATAACCCCTAAATTGGCTTTTATTAGCATTTCAGCTCCACTGATGGCAAATATTACCCCCAAATTGCTCCATCGAAAGTATGCTACGAATTGTGCCGCAAAAAAGACCAGCACCATATAGTTGGCGATTGACTTAAGGCTAGCGGTCATTCCCTTTACAACATCGCCGTCGTTTTTATACTTTCCGGTAACTACCCCGTAAACAACACCCATAGAACCAGCTACAAGGAAAAGAATGGCAATAACCCCTTTAATTAAAGGTGATGATAAAACACCCCCATCGGGACCACGAAGAAATCCATTTGCTGGAATTATGCCGGCAAAGATAACAATAATCCAAATCAATAGCGTATAAAAACTCCATCGAATTCCCTTCCTTTCTTTCTGAGAAAGGGGTTCAATCTTTTCTCCCTGCTCCTCTCCAGTATATTTACCATATCGTGGAGCAATAAACTTTTCGGTAACCCATGTTCCTGCGAATGCAATTAAAAATGTGGAAACAAACATGAAATAGTAGTTTGCTGTAGGGTTTACAAGGTATGATGGATCCAATATATGTGCTCCTTCTTCTGATAATCCTGCAACCAGCGGATCAATTGTACCCAAAATCAGGTTTGCGCTAAAACCACCTGATACACCTGCAAAAGCAGCAGCCATTCCAACGATGGGATGTCGTCCTACAGCTATGAATATGATACCCGCTAACGGTATAAGCAGAACATAACCTATGTCGCTCGCTGTATTTGAAAGGATTCCGGCTAGCACAATGACAAATGTTAATATTCTTCGAGGAGAAGCTAAAACCAATCTTCTAATAAGTGCGCCTATAAGACCACTTCCTTCAGCAATACCAATACCCATAATGGCAACCATTACTATACCAAGTGGTGCAAAACTGGTGTAATTGTGAACCATTTCATCGATAATTCTCTCTAATCCCTCTTTAGAAATAAGATTTACAGTTTTTATAATCTCTCCTGTGGCAGGATGGATAACTGTCCAATCGAAAAAATGACCAATGGCCGAAAAAGCCAGAGCTAACAAAGCAAAAATGGCAAAGAGAGAGGCAGGATGTGGAAGAGCATTGCCACCTCTTTCCACAATATTTAAAAACTTGTCAACAAACGATACTTTATTTTTAGAAACGATTTTCATAATAGGTTAATCTAAAACATAAAAAAACTGTCCCATTTATTTGGGGCAGTAAATTAATAAACTAACTTATATTATTTGATCCCAAAAATAGTAAAAGTTTAAAATTTTATTATAATATAGCCTAAACAATCAAATATATTGGAGTATTTGCATCATTTTATGTTAGTGGTAAATTTTTATTTTGCTTTAATAATTTTATCGCTTTAAAAGATTATTACCAATCAATTTTTTTTATTACTTTGTGATATCATTACTTTCATAAACTATTACCAATATGGAGATAAAAGGAACTGCTGTAAAAACCACACCTGATTTTGTAAAGGAAACCTACCCAACTCGTTACCTTGAATGGCTCCAGTCGATGCCTCAATCTTCCAGAACAATTTTTGAGCAGCCAATTTACGCTACAAGTTGGTATAATCTAATCGATTCAGTAATAATCCCTACACAAAAGGTGGGTGATCTCTTTTTCAATGGAAACCATACCCAAGCTGCTTTAGTACTTGGAAGATATAGTTCAGAAATTGCCCTTAAAGGAATTTATAAAATATTTGTGAGGGTAAGTAGCCCACATTTTGTGCTCAGCCGGGCATCCAGCATTTTTTCAGCTTACTACAAACCCTCTGACATAAAGGTAATTGAAAGTAAGGATAAACGTTGTGTTATTCAGCTTGGGCAGTTTCAACTTAGCGAAAAACTAATTATGCATCGTATAGCCGGATGGGTTGAAAAAACGCTGGAGATTACCCTTAAAACTGCTTTACGAGTTGATGTTCAAAATGATGTGAACAACAACGAATTAATTACGAAGATTACTGCTGAATGGGATTAGACATAACCCCTTTTCATTTGTACTTACCAACAATTCAACCCGATAAAACAACAATTTGTCGGGTTGAATTTTTTTATGGGTATACTTTTTTAGGATATTTGTTGTTGAATAATAAACAATCTTTTATTTAATAATTGAGTTTAACATTACTTTGGCATTTATTCAATTCTCCTTTAAATGAAAAACCTGTTCTCCAATATCTTACATTTTTTTTCTGGTAATTACGATGTATTTTTGGTGAATGGAGTTTAAGTTGTAAGCAGAGTTGCCTTTGCCTTGGGTAATTGCCTTTTAATCTAAAAATATTCCAAGAGAACAATGCTCTTTATTTTGACGGTTCGTTTTGTGAAAGTAGGCTGTACGCGTACTAAAAATAATTTTTCTTTACCCAAGGAAGTTCATCGCTGGATTTAAGGACTAAACAGCCAAAATTTGCCAACCTAACATTATTGAAGTATAAATAAAATTATACGTATCATGAATAAACCTTTCATTTTCGTATTGCTTTTTATATCAATAATCTTCTCCTCAAATGCTCAGGTTATGAACCAGAGAGAGACCTTTCTTGTATCGACAAATATTTTAAAATTAGCGTATGCAGTTCCAAATATTGAGGTTGAGTACTATATCCTCAATTCGGTTTCAGCGCAGCTATGCTCCGAGTATGTGTTGGGTCACTGGGTGATAAAAAGCGAGAATCATCCCGATTTGGTATCACGGCTTGGGTTTCGTTATCATGTTTTGCATGCAAAGGAGCAAGGAGCCAAGAATGACCCCTATTTCGGAATTTACGGAGGGTACTCATGGTCAAAGGATTATCCAACACACACAACACCTAACCTTGGTATCGATTTTGGCTATAAGTATCAGTTCAACGATTGCATTTTTATTAACGCAAAGGGATTGGTAACCTATAAGCTGAACGACTCGAAGGTTTTGCCAGGCATAGAGTGCTTGTTGGGATATGTATTTTAGACAATTATTTACCGTTATAGCGGTAATATATTCGATATTCATTATGATTTAGTTGGAAATTTGAATATAAATATTTATTTTTACCGCTATATCAGTAAAATCAGTATGAATTATATTCAAAATATTGGTGATATTATAAAATACCATAGAAAAAAAGCCTGGCTAAGCCAAAAAGCATTGGCTGATATAGCTGGTGTGGGAAAAACTGTAGTTTTTGATATTGAAAAGGGAAAAGAAACTGTCCAGTTTAAATCAATTTTAAATGTGTTGAAAGCGTTGAATATTAGTATATCGCTGAACAGCCCATTAATGGATAATTATAGCAAAGAACATGAGAACGGCTAAAGTTTACATGCACAGCAAGTTGGCAGGGTATTTAACCGAGATTGAAAAAAATAAGAAGTATAAGTTCTCCTATGATGAAAGCTATATAGGTGAACCAATTTCGTTAACCATGCCGGTTAAGCAAAAGGAATTCACTTTTAACTCCTTTCCGCCATTCTTTGATGGTCTTTTGCCCGAAGGAATTCAGCTCGATGGTCTTTTAAGATTCAGTAAAATTGATAAGGATGATTATTTCAGCCAATTAATCGCAACAGGAGCCGATTTAGTCGGTGCAGTGAGCGTGGAGGGGATATCATGAACAAATGCCCAATTACATACGAAAGTTGCGAGGGAAAATACTCTCTTAATGGGTTAAAGATTCTTTCTCTCAACCTCACAGGATTGAATGATATTGAGTATTCAGCCGAAGAGCAAAGGCACGAAGCCGCTAAACGGGCCACAAAAATGTCAATACAAGGTGTTCAACCTAAGCTGAGCGCAATTCTAAATATTAAGCTCTCTAAGTTTGAAATTGTTGATATTAATGGGAAGTATATCATCAAACCACAGCATTACATTTATCCGCAATTGCCCGAAAATGAGGATTTAACCATGAAAATGGCTTCAAAATGTGGAATAGATACACCGCTACATGGAATGGTTTACTCAAAGGATGGAACTTTATCGTATTTTATTAAAAGGTATGATAGGATTAGTAGGATTAAGAAATTACATGTTGAAGATTTTGCACAATTAGCTGGGGAGAAAAGAGAAACAAAGTATAGCTATACCGTTGAAAAGTTAATAAACCTAATTGATTTCCATTGTACTTTCCCTCAATTAGAAAAAATAAAGTTCTTTAAACGGTTTTTATTTAATTTTTTAACAGGCAATGAGGACATGCACCTTAAGAATTATTCCATTATCTCCCGAGATGATAAAATTGAATTGTGCCCTGCCTATGATTTTTTGAATACGAGCATAGTTTTAGGAAAAAATGCGGAAGAATCCGCATTAAGTCTGAAGGGAAAAATGAAAAACCTCACAAAAAGTGTGCTTATTGAATACTTGGGCATTGAAAGATTAAATCTTAACGAAACGGTGATTAACAAAACGCTTAAAGAGTTGCAAAGCGCAGTGCCATTGTGGTTTGAGTTAATTAATGAATCATTCCTAAAAAGTAGTCTTAAAGAGGATTATAAAGAATTGTTAGATAAAAGATTACAATTACTAGAATTATGCTGAACTACATCATAACCGAAGACGAAAAACCAACAGCCGATAGGCTGAAGAAGATGATTTCGGACGCTTCGCCCGAACTTAGTCACCTTGCAACATTCGACTCGGTATCATCGGCTGTTAGATGGCTAAAAGCCAATCCCCACCCCCACCTCGCTTTTTTCGATATTCAGCTAGCCGATGGGATTAGCTTCGAGATATTTGAGCAGGTTGATATTCAGTTTCCAGTTATCTTCACCACCGCCTTCAACGAGTACGCCATAAAGGCGTTTAAGGTGAACAGTATCGACTACCTGCTCAAACCGGTTGATGAAAATGAACTTGCTGCCGCAATGGACAAGTTCAAAAAGGGCTTTACCCAAAAGCCGCAGGCTTTAAACAGCGATGCAATTGCTAAAGCACTATCAATGCTAACAAGCACTTACAAAACCCGTTTTGTGGTAAAGGTTGGCGAACATATCCGCATGATTCCCATCGAAGAAATCGCTCTGTTTTTCAGCAGCGATAAGTACACGTTTATTCGCACAACTTCCGGTCGCGATTACGGAATCGATTCAACCCTTGAGCAGGTAATGACAATGGTAAATCCAATGGATTTCTTTCGGGTAAGCCGTAAGCATATTGTAGCGCTTTCTGCAATAAAGGATATCATTGCATACTCTGGTAGCCGATTGAAGCTAAAGCTATCGGTGCAAACCGATGAGGATATTATCGTTAGCCGCGAAAAAGTAACTGAATTTAAGGAGTGGTTGGATAGGTGAAAGATTCGTATTTATTATTAATAACTTTGAATCATAAATTAAAAAGTGGAGTGCTGAAAAATATTAAAATAAGGGAAACTAATCAGTTTATAATATAAAACATAATTGCCACAGATTCACAGATTTAAAAACAACCAAAGGTTGTTTTATCTGAGGAAATTCTAATAAATTGTATATTTTTAATCTGTGAATCTGTGGCATGTGTTAGTATATTAGTGATTTAATCGCACTGATTAGTTACAAATATGGGAATTATGTGGTTTATTTACGTTTTAATTTTTTCTTTAATAATTGTAATTTCATTTATTGTGCTTGTATTATTTAAAAATTATATAACCCAAAAACATTACAAGATAATTAAGATTAAGGATAAAGAAATTCAGTCACTTCAAGACAAAATCAACACCCTTAGCGAAGCCTTAGAGCATAAAAAAGAGCAGTTTAGCAAGTTGGATGAGTTAAAGGGTAGGTTTTTTTCAAGCCTATCTCATGAACTTCTTACCCCATTAACTCTTATTAAAACCCCATTACAACAGCTTCTTACTAATCCATATTTTTCTGATGAAAATGAAACATTGGAACTTATGCTCCGAAACGCCGAGAAGTTAGAAGCCTTGATTATTGAACTTAGAAGAGTGGCTCATATGGTAAAGGGGGCAGTAGAACTTAAAATTGACACATCTGATATTAACCAGTTGGTTAGTAGTGTAATAGATTCATTTAAGGAATCGTCTAAAGAAAAGGAGATTGACATTGAGTTTCTACCAGCAAATAAAGGGGAATGTACCTTCCCTTTCGATAGAAGCGCAATGGAAAAGGTTTTCTTTAACTTGATTTCAAATGCGATGAAGTATTCTCCACCCAACAAAAAGGTGTTGGTATTGTCAGAATTTGATGGGGAAAACTATAATTTTAGTGTGCATGACGAAGGTATAGGCATACCAGATAACGAAAAGGACAGTGTATTTGAAAGGTTTTATCGCTGTTCAAATACAACAAATACACAAGGGACAGGTATTGGACTATCATTGGTTAGGGATATAGTTTCGCTGCATGGTGGGAAAGTTTGGGTATCTGACTCACAAAGTGGAGGTTGTGTGTTCTCTTTCAGAATACCTTTCATTGAATATATCACGCCAACTTTTATTCCTCCCTTGCCAAGCGAAGAAGCAGCTAAATTTTGTAATGTAAATGATGCCACAAGATATAAACTACTAATAGTTGAGGATAATTATGATTTAAGGCATTACTTGGCTTCCAATTTCTCTGGGCAATTTCTGGTTGTTGAAGCCAGCAATGGGAAGGAAGGGCTTATTAAGGTATATGAAGAGTTGCCAGATATAATCATTTCCGATGTAATGATGCCTATTATGGATGGTTTTGAGTTCACAAAAGCTGTTCGGAATGATCTAAACATTTGCCATATCCCAATTATTCTACTCACAGCCAAAGCAGGGGAAGAGAGCTTTACTGAGGGACTTGAAGTTGATGCAAATGCATACATTACAAAGCCCTTCAGCATGAATAACCTTAGAGCAACTGTATATAATCTTTTAAGGTTTATTAAAAGAATGCAGGATAAGTTCAAATCATCATTCGAAATAAACCCATCGGAAATAGCAATAACTTCAAAGGACATTCAATTCATTAGAAAAGCCACGCAAGCCATAGAGGATAATTTGGATAATTCAGATTTTGGAGTTAATCAATTCTGCGATTTGCTGAGCCTAAGTCGAGCTAGTGTTCACCGTAAACTTATAGCAATAACTGGATTAAGCACCACCGACTTTATTCGGACTATCCGATTAAAGAGAGCAGCACAGCTTTTAAAAGGGAACGCTGGTCAAATTTCAGAGGTAGCCTACAAAGTTGGCTTTAACGATGTTTCATACTTCACCAAATGCTTTAAAAATCTGTTTGGAATAACTCCTTCAATCTTCCAAGATAGTATTCGGCAGAATTAGTGCCAAATTTCTCACTTTCCCATATCATTGAAACATAATTACTACTAATTGAAACATTATTCATAGTCACATAAGGTGAATCCCTTCTATCTTTGTATTCAAGCAAACAGATTATAATTTGTGCGTTTGGCTGTGTATTTAACTATGAAATTAAAGAAATTGAACTTTTTTAAATAATTTAGGATTATTTGAATCGGGTTAAAACGTTCTGGAAAAATCATAACCATTTATTATTCCGCATGAAACTATCGATATCCTCTCTCCTCTTGCTGTTATTGATAAATTCAGCAAACCTTTACTCTCAAAAAACAGGGATGATTCAGGGGCTGATTATGAACAAGCATAACAATGAGCCTGTACCCTTTGCCAATATTGTAGTGTGGGGAACAAACCATGGGACAACTTCCGATTTGGATGGCAAGTTTCACCTTTCTAATCTAACGCCTGGCTACCACGAGGTACGAGTAATTGTGGTTGGTTTCAAACCTTATGTATTGGGTTCAATTCTTGTAACTAACGCACGACCTACATACTTGGAAGTTCAATTGGAGGAATCGGCTTACAAACTTGAAGGAGTTGAGGTAAAATCCAGTCCGTTTAGACGAAGCGAGGAGAGCCCCGTTTCCCTTCAGCGTATTGGTATTGCAGAAATTGAAAAGAATCCAGGAGGTAATCGTGATATTTGTCGGGTAATTCAATCACTGCCTGGAGTAGCTTCAACGCCCCAGCATCGAAACGATGTGATAGTTAGAGGGGGTGGTCCAAGCGAAAACACCTTTTACCTCGATGGGATTGAAATTCCCAATATAAACCATTTTCCAACCCAGGGAGCTTCTGGAGGTCCTGTGAGCATTATTAATGCTGATTTTATTCGCGAAGCGAATTTCTACTCAGGGGCTTTTCCTGCTTCAAAGGGCAACTCTCTTAGCACAGTACTCGACTTCAGGCTTCTCGATGGCAATAACGATCGCTTAAAGTTTAGGGGTGCCGTTGGTGCAACTGATATGGCTTTAACACTCGATGGACCATTATCACAAAACTCTACATTCATTCTCTCTGCACGCCGATCGTACTTTCAGTACCTTTTTGATGCCATCGGTCTAGCGTTTCTTCCAACCTATAACGACTTTCAACTTAAGTCGCGCACAAGAATCGATGAGCGAAATGAGATCACGGTTATTGGTATCGGAGCCATTGATCAGTTTATGCTTAATACTGACATGAAGAACACAGAACCAGACCAACGCTACCTGCTAAGCTACATGCCTGTAAACTACCAATGGAGCTATACTGTAGGGGTTGTTTACAAACATTTCCGTGAGAATGGTTTTGATACATGGGTTGTAAGTCGTAATGTATTTAACAACAGGCAATTTAAGCATAGAAATAACGATAAGAACGATATAAAGGTTCTCGACTACACATCGCAGGAATTGGAGAACAAATTCCGTTACGAGCACGACAGACATCTTTCAAATGGCATTAAGTTTAATATAGGTGGAGGGTTCGAGCACGCATGTTACACCAATAGCACCTACCGCGCCCTGTTCATTGATGATAATCTGAATTATATCGACTACGAAACTGAGCTTAATCTTTTTCGATGGAGTGTTTTTGGGCAAATGAGTAAAGCCTTCTTTAATAACCGTTTGAACTCTTCTTTTGGAATCAGAACCGATGCCAACAGCTATTCTGATGAGATGAGTAACCTGCTCAGGCAGATTAGTCCAAGGGTATCATTTTCGTATGAGATTTCCAGAAATCTTTATGCAAACCTAAATACTGGTAGGTACTACCAACAACCACCCTATACCATGCTGGGTTTTGCCCTTCCCAATGGAAAACTTGTTAATAAAGATAACGGATTGAAGTACATTATCTCCGACCATCTTGTGGGTGGTTTTGAGTGGATTCCCAACCCCAATAGCCGTATTACCCTTGAGGGTTTTCACAAATGGTACAGCAACTACCCCTTTTCTCCCATCGATTCTATCTCCTTGTCAAGCAAAGGTGCCGATTTTGGTACCTATGGCGATGAAGAGGTAGTATCAACGGGTAAGGGCAGAGCATTTGGAATAGAACTCCTTTTCAGAGCCCGAGATGTCTTCAAATTCAACACAATGATTTCCTACACCCTAGCTTGGAGTCAATCGGAAAATACAATTAAGGAACTTTCTGGCGATTATATTCCAACCTCATGGGACAATCGGCATATATTCGTAATTACAGCAATTCGCAGCTTCAGTAAGGGCTGGGACTTTGGCTTCAAATGGCGATATGTTGGGGGAAGGCCATACACGCCATGGGATATAGAAACCTCATCGCTGATTGAAGCATGGGATTCACAGGGACGCGGATTTCAGGATTATAGTAGGTTCAACACGCTAAGGCTTAAGCCATACCATCAGCTCGATATACGAATAGATAAGGCACTATACGAAGAAAAATGGACGCTTAATTTCTACCTCGACATCCAAAATCTTTACAATTCAAGGATAGATGAACCCGATATTTTGCTACTCAGAACTGATGAGCAAGGCAATGCTTTGATCAACCCAAACGACCCTAGTCGGTATCTGCTTGATGAATTTAGGTCGGCTGGTGGTGGGGTCATCCTTCCAACCATTGGAATTATTGTTGAATTCTAAAATATCAAAAACATGACAAAGCAAGTATTTACCAAGGCACTCGAAATGGCAATAATTGCCATATGCCTCATAGTAATAATTTTACTTCCTATGATCGGTGTTGCTATTGCCTTTGTTGTGATGGCAACCTACATATTAGTTAACAAAGAAAGGCTGTCCAAGCTTAAGGAGTTGGGTTTCAAGAAGCCAAGCAGTTGGGAGAAAACCATTCTAACAACCATTTCTTTTGCTCTACTTATACAGCTTAGTTTTCTGGTACTATTCGACCCTTTGATTGAACGCATAACTTCCTCACAATTAGACATATCGGGCGTTGAGCATGTAAAGGGGAATCTAACAAACCTTTTTATAATGCTGGGCGTTGGTTGGATTATCGGGGGCTTTTTGGAGGAAATTCTATTCAGGGGCTTTCTGCTCAATAGGCTTTCAAACGTCTTCAAGTCGAGGGCTATGGGCGATGCTATTGCTATCATTATAACCTGTGGAAGTTTTGGTTACAGCCACCTTTACCAAGGTTTGGGCGGCATGATATCCACAGGTTTGATTTCTGCAATCATTGCAATCATCTACATTTTTTCCAATAGAAATATCTGGTATGCAATACTAACGCATGGTTTTATCAATACCTTTGCTTTTATCTTAATCTACTTCGATTGCATTGAATGGCTTAGCTCACTTGTATTCTAATATCTATACTTCGAGAGTATGGAATTGAAAAAATATACAATTGCATTTGTACAATCAATTCTTTATCCAAGAGGTCTATACACCAGGATTTCGCTTGGTGAAAAGCATCATAGTTGGATTATTGTATTAATTTACTGCTTGATATACCTAGTTGGATCTTTATGGCTGTACTTTAATGGGTTTACTCCTTTTATAAAACCATGGATTATAATACCACCTGAGCTTTACTATTTTATTCAGGCCTTCTACATAATACCCCTTATTTTTCTGATGTGGATATTAGGCACTGGTGTGGTACACGTTATTTCCAAATTTTTTGGAGGAAGCGGTCGTTTTCATACTTTGCTAACCATTACAGGATACTCCCTTTGGGCGCCCTGGTATCCACTAATTGTGGTTGATAGCATACGTTCAATCCCAGAGTGGCTCTATAATGCTGTACTTTTCGCATGTATATTGCTGGTAATTGCAAGCACATCAAAGGCTGCTATTGTTGAGGAGAAGGTAAAACCTATCGGTGCAATAATCTCTTCAATAATAGCGCTTTTTTCAATTGGAGTAATTCTTTTTACCTACATAAGATAGCTGTTATACCAGATAGGACTAATACTTTAAAGCAGCAATTTATGATAAGATATGTAGTTATTAGCGTAATCAGCGGGATAATTTTTGCCGCGCTAGATGGATTTATCAATGCAAATCCATTGGCACAAAAACTTATGGATAGTTACTCCCCACTTGCAAAGACTTCTATTAATGTACCTGCGGGAATTGCTATTGACCTATTTTATGGCTTTGTGATGTGTGCAATATTTTTACTTTTGTACAATAGTTTACCATCAGAAAACCCTGTAATAAAAGGACTTGTGTATGGATTGATAATATGGTTCTTTCGGGTATTAATGTCCGTTCTTTCCACTTATATGACACTTCAGATACCGGTTAAAACATTAGCCTACATTCTAGTGGCTGGATTGTTTGAAATGTTGATTATTGGGATTTTTTATGGTTTAACTTTTAAACCGATAAAATAAATGCAATATGTTGAATATTATGAAGAAAAAGAAAACAAAATCGAACCTCAAAAACCACAACTGGGGAAAGCTGTCCCTTGAGCTTATTGTTGTTTTTTTGGGAGTTACTGCGGGCTTCCTTCTCAACAACTGGCGTATGAGTTCACACGACAAGCAGCTTGAGAAGAGTTACCTCAAAGGTCTGGCTGAGGATGCAACCCAAAACCAGATCAATATTCAAAGCAGCATTAATTTAGATAGCATTTGGCTATCAAGGGCTACACCTTTGCTGGGAATCTTTGCCCAAGGAAATTTCCCAATCGACTCCGCAAAGTCGGCCATTGAATTAATGATTGTCTTTCATCGATTCGAGGCATGGACAAACACCTATCAGAATATTGTCAATAGTGGTAATATGAACATAATCAAGAACTTCGAGCTTAGAAAACAAATAATTGATTATCAGGATGCTATTAATGGTTTAACCGCATTGGACGAAATTTACTATACATTCTATAGGGACTACACTATTCCATTAACTATTAAAGAGTTCAACCTTGCGAGTGGTACGCTTATTGGTAAAACAGTAAGTAATCCAACTATGCTCACCAATATATTCTCGTTGCAATACTGGATGGTACTTGAGAGAAATAAACACTATAAAAATCTTTTATTTAAAAGCAATGAGCTGAACAGTAGCCTACAAAAAAACTAAATTATATGCAAAAATGCATTGAATATCCCATAAACTATTGAAAAACAATGGAATGCGTAAATAGATATGAGAATTATCCTTTAGGGATTGTGATTTTATCAAGTATTGTTCCTTTGGGTATTTATGCATCTGGATTCTTTATTATCAAATGTGATTTCATAAACTAAATTTTTTGAGATTAGATATATTTTTTGATACTGACCCAATAGTTACCCAATGGCATCATGGCTTAGAATAGTGTTGAGCATTTGTTCCCCAATCCTTTGGTTCACATTGCTTTGCTCAATTTCATTCGCCATGTTTCACTGGCGGGTTGCCAATGAATCCGGGGCAGTTGATATTCCTATTCTGCAAACAATTTCGCTAAGTTGCCTTACCGTAGGCTTTATTGGAACAGCTATTATAAATTACTCATTACTAAAATACTACAGAGAAGGATTGTCAAGGATTTAGCTCCTAAATGCCATTGCAACGGCTATATATACCCCTTTTTTCTTGTTAACCCTACTGATGATGGCTTAAACCAGTTTAAGCACAATTTGTAAATTGCTGTTTTACATTCAATTTTTTTTCGAAAAATTTTTTTACTATAATTGTAACCTGTTTTATTTCAATAGATTCACAACATTAATTTTAGCAATGATGTGCCTTGATAATAATGGACTTAAGTTTGCCTACTTTGAAAATCTTTCAAAGTATCAAAACAAGATTAAGCACTTCGTTACCACCCGCCACGGCGGGGTTAGCACAGGAACCTACGATAGCCTTAATTTAGACATGATTCAGGATGATACATTGGAAAATGTAGTTGAAAATCGAAACAGGGTTGCCAAAGCGGTTGGGCTAAATCTAAGCGATTTTGTTTTTCCCATTCAGGTTCACGGAACTAATGTCCCAACCATTACTGAAAAAGATAGGGGTCGTGGTACATTATTACTTGAAGATGCTTTTGCCGATACCGATGGCTTTATCACCAACATTCCAAGGCTTTGCCTTATGACCCTTGCCGCCGATTGCGTTCCCATAATCTTCTTCAACCCAGTAAAAAAAGCAATTGGAGTTGCCCATGCGGGCTGGAAGGGTACGGCGCTAAGAATTCCCTCGGTTTTAATTGAGAGAATGAAAGGCGAGTTTGGCACAAATCCCAGTGACTTAATTGTTGGAATTGGTCCTTCGGGTGGTCCTTGCTGCTACGAGGTTGGACAGGATGTTATTGATGAGGTTGCCAAGAACTTCAATGTGGAAAATGTAATTAAAAAAGTAGACGGTAAAACTGTTTTCGATATGTGGGAGGCGAACAAAATCTCGTTAATTGAATCGGGTGTAAAACCCGAAAATATTGAGTTATCCAACATTTGCACAATCACCCAAAACGATACCTTCTTCTCGGCTCGTAATGGTGATGGCGGACGATTTGCAGCAGGAATTTTTATTGTTTGATCTCGTTTTAGAATTGAAATTTGTATTTTGCGAAGCGAATAGAACACAGATGTCAGGGATTGCGCAGATTTTATGGACAGAAGAAGGAAGACCGAAGATGAGAACTGAGAACTGAGAACTGAGAACTGAGAACTGAGAACTGAGAACTGAGAA
>CAZDXY010000003.1:44854-70292 GCA_964509385.1 uncultured Rikenellaceae bacterium | reverse complement strand
ACCAATGGATAATAATTGTCTTTTTTTGCTTGTGAATTTCCTTTAGTATGTTTAGAATATCAACTAATTTTTTTGAAGATGCTGTATTAAAGTAATCAAGTTTGAAATGTACAATAGTTTCTCTATTCGGTTCAACTACATATTGCCTAAACCAGTCAATTATTGGGTTATAGAATTCTTTGGCATCCTCGGGAAAGGATTTTCCAAAAAACTCGAAACGGCTTCGTTCTTTATCGAGATTTATTTCAGGAGAATATGGTGTTTCTAGTACTTTTATGGGCTGCATTGTTTTTTTGCTTTCAGTTACCTTAAAGTAAAATTAAGGAAAAAAATATATTAAGGTGGCAAAATTAGAAAAAAAAGTAAATGATATTTTTAATGAGTGAAAAATTAATAAAACAGTGATAATAATAAAAGAAATATAGTGTAAGGTATTATGAAATGTTAATACAACCCATCAAAAACGTGCATTGCTGGACCTTTAAGCCAAATATTGGTATACTTTTCATCATCGGATTTGATGAACGAAACATTTAAAATTCCGCCTCTTGCATTTATTTGGTAATCATTTTTCTGCTCTTCGAGCCAATGGTTGGTGGCAATGGCTGAGGCAACAGCTCCGGTTCCACAAGCAAGGGTTTCACCCTCAACCCCCCGTTCATAGGTTCTAATCTTTATTCCACCAGAGGTTATTTGCACAAAGTTGACATTTACCCCCCCCGATTCAGCTAGAACACTTTGACGGATTAATCTCCCTTCGGTGCCAACATCAATTTTGTCAACGTCTTTAACAAAGGTGACATAATGCGGAGAGCCTGAGTTTAAAAGATAGAAATCGTCATCGTGCTCTATGTTATCCACATCTTTCATCTTAAGATTTACAGTGTTTTTATCAACTATGGTTGCGTTGTGTAAACCATCAACTCCGTTGAAATTGGTTTGAGTATTAATAATACCCAAACTTTTGGCAAATAACACAATGCATCTTCCCCCATTACCACACATTGTTGATTCTTTTCCATCGGAATTGAAGTAACGCATTTTGAAGTCACTATAAGGATCTAACTCTAAAAGCATAAGTCCGTCTGCACCAATGCCAAATTGTCTGTGACATAGTTTGTTGATTAAACTCGTCTCTGGTGAGAATTGATTCTTCCGATTATCAATGATGATAAAGTCGTTGCCAGCACCGTGATATTTTGAAAATTGGATTCTCATTTTGAAGAGTTTATTCTTAAAATTACTTTATCACATTAACTTCCATTTCAAGGGAAACACTAAAATTTTTGAAAACCGATTCACGTACCATTTCTGCTAGGGATAATACTTCTATCCCATTTGCCCCTCCATAGTTAACCAGCACTAATGCTTGATTTTGATGCACTCCAACATTTCCAATCCGCTTACCTTTCCAACCACATTGTTCTATAAGCCATCCAGCAGGCAATTTTACACTATTATCATTTACGGGATAGAATGGCACCTTTTCAAAACGTTTTTTGAGCTCACTCACAGTATCAATGTGAACAATGGGGTTTTTAAAAAAGCTGCCTGCATTACCCAACTTGGCAGGATCAGGTAATTTGGAGTTTCTTATGCTGATAACCGCTTTGCGAATATTTTCAAGCGTTTTATAACCTATTGTTTTCAGCTCATCTTCTAAGTTGCCATAGTGGGTTATTGGAGTTAAATGTTTGGATAACTTAAAGAAAACATGGGTAATAATTACTTTCCCTTTCAATTCATTTTTAAAGATACTGTTGCGATAATCAAATTGGCATTGATTTTTTGTATACTCAACCATTTCCATTGATTCCAGGTTAAGTCCCATTACCATTTCAATGCAATCTTTTGCCTCAACACCATAGGCACCAATATTTTGGATAGGCGAAGCGCCCACACTCCCTGGAATTAGTGAAAGGTTTTCAATTCCACAAAGTCCTTTGTATACAGTATATTCCACAAAGTTATCCCATACCTCTCCAGCACCAACAGATAGAGTTACAGAATCGTTATCGGAGTGAATTTCCTCAATTCCAGTTAGTGACGGCTGTATTATTACCCCGTTGAAATCCTTAGTGAAGAGAACATTTGAGCCTCCTCCTAGCACCAACATCGGTAAATCTTTGGGAATTATATTTTTGACACTTTCAACAAGCTCGCTGAGCGATTTGGGTTTAATAAAGTATTTCGCATTTGCCGCTACACCAAAGGTGTTAAGGTTATCAAGAGGATAATCTTTGTAGAGCTCGGGCATTTTTTTTTTCAAAGATAAATATTAAACGGCTAATTATAATAACTTAAAATCCGAAGCTGTTTACCAAAATAAGTGTACCTTTGATTTATCTAATTCATTGATAAAATATTAGAAACCAAAGATTGATATAATGCGAAAAGTTAAGTTTTTACTTCTTCTTATTGCTGTCCTCACGAATTCATGCCTAACTTTCTACTTCGAACACCCGATTCCGGTTGATGTAAAGAATACTAAAAGGATGCCTCGAGCTTTAAAGGGTGAGTGGAAAACAGAAGAGGGATTGCTTACAATAAACAATACGCAGTGGATTTCAATAATCACCGATTCAAACGGTGTGGTTACCCGAAAAGTTGAATATGAACTTTCGGACAGCTTAATTCTTAGAAAGTATAAAAAGAACTACTTTTTTAATCAGCTGGCCGAGAACGGTTACTGGAATCTTTATCTTGGATTTGAAACTGGAACTCATTTCGTTATCAAAAGGCTTGGCGATGATGATACCTTAACATTCAAGACAACGCTAGGTTTATTGGCCGATTCCACGACAAACGAGGCATTGTACTTTCAGCAGCCAATTACAAAACGTCAGATAATAAAATTTATCGATGGTGGCGGCTTCAGCGATACGCTCTTTTTATTCGATTTAAAAAATCGGGTCATGGAATAGCTTGTCATGATTAGTCAGGGTGTTTTCATATCTTTGCCAAAAAAAAATTGACGAAAGTAATCCTATTAGCCACTTCCGATTTGGTTGCAGACCAAAGGGTTCATAGAACTGCTTTATCGTTGCATAATGCAGGATACGAAGTGGTTGCAGTTGGCAGACATTTTTCATTTACACTAAAAGATTTAAGTTCTCCTTTCAGGATTAAACATCTAAGGATTCCTATTAGCAAAGGCTTTTTCTTCTACGCTCTATTCAATCTTTCAGTATTCTTCTATTTGATTTTTTGTAAATTCGATGTTATTCAAGCTAACGATCTTGACACATTGCTGGCTGCCCGGTTGGCCGGTAAACTAAAGGGAAAACCCATTGTTTACGATAGCCATGAACTTTTTACCGAAGTTCCGGAGTTGATCAATCGTCCACGGGTTAGAAGATTTTGGGGATGGTTGGAAAAACATCTGGTTAAAGGTTTAAAGTATTGTAGTGCTGTGTCTGATGGGGTTGCCAATGAATTGAAAAATAGGTACGAAGTACATTTTAGGGTGATTAGAAATTTGCCATTAGCTAAATCTGTTGATAATAATTATCAATCCGACCGAAGAACCATAATTTACCAAGGTGCACTTAATTTGGGAAGGGGAATTGAACGTTTAATTGCCGCAATGCAGTTTATTCATGATACAAAGTTATTAATTGCTGGTATGGGTGATATAGAGGATGTACTTAAAAATATCACTTATAAGTTAGGTCTTGAGAATAAGGTTTCTTTTCTCGGGAGGGTTCCTCATCAAAATTTACATGATATAACCAGTAAGGCAACCATTGGAGTATCGCTTGAAGAGGATATGGGATTAAACTACCGCTTTGCCTTACCCAATAAGCTGTTTGATTACATACAGGCTGGGTTACCGGTTCTTGTGAGTAACTTGCCCGAGATGAAAAGAATTGTTGAAAAGTTTAATATTGGTACAACAATTTCCAGTGATTGCAATGCTTATGCCCTTGCTGAAAAATTAAATGATATTCTTGATAATACAAGGCAATTGAATATTTGGCATGAGAATTCACTTAAAGCAGCCAAGGAATTGGTCTGGGAGAGTGAGGAACCAATTCTGATGGATCTTTTTAATAATGCTCTAAAAAACAGATAGTTTAATAAACCTATTGTGTAATTAATTTTTATAATCATGAAAACAAAAAATGTTATTCCTTTTATCTTCTTTGCATTTGCTCTAAATCTTTATGGTTGTGCACAGGAAAAGGTTATTAAACTTCCGGAACCTCAGAAGACTGGAGGAATGCCATTAATGGATGCTTTGTCAAAAAGAAAAACGTCCAGATCATTTTCAACAAAAGAATTGGATTTGCAAACCCTATCGAACTTACTGTGGGCAGCCAATGGCATAAATCGTCCTGATGATGGCTTAAGAACCGCTCCAAGCGCAGTTAACTGGCAAGAGATAGACATTTATATATGCCTAGAGAAGGGTGTATATTTTTACAATGCTCACGAAAATCAACTTGAACTATACATGAAAGGCGATATTCGCGAAGCAACAGGCCGCCAGCCCTTTGTTAAAGATGCACCGGTGAACCTTGTTTATGTTGTTGACTTCACAAGAATGGGTGATCGAACAGATGAAGTTAAGCACTGGTATTCAGCGGCCGACGCTGCTTTCATTGCACAAAACGTTTACTTATACTGCGCATCTGAGGGCCTAGCCACTGTGGTTCGTGGTGCTGTCGACAAGGAGGAGTTGAAGAAGGTGATGAAACTGCCTGACCATAAACATGTAGTTATGGGTCAAACCGTTGGATACTTTGGTGATTAGACAGCCTCCTTATGTTTTTCCAAATAAATAGTTGATTTACTGAAACAATAAGCTATACATGCTTGTTTTACGGTAAATGATATTTTTTTGAAAACCGAAAAACATATTTATCCTGTAACTGGTATGTCTTGCGCTGGTTGCTCTGCAAGTGTTGAGAACATGCTTAAAAGTCAGCCAGGTGTTGTTGATGTTGGAGTTAATCTGGCAAACCAAACAGCTTGGATTGAATATGATATCAACAAAATTTCGCCCAAGAAATTACAACAGGAAGTCCGTTCCATAGGCTACGATCTACTTATTGATCAAGAAAACGATCAGAAGGCAACCGATAAGCTTCGAACGGAGGAATCGTTGAAGCTAAAAAGACGAACTCTTTTAGCTGGAATTGCTACTATTCCTGTTTTTATTTTGGGGATGTTCTTTATGCACTGGGAGTATTCACCTTGGATTTCCATGGTGCTTTCTGCTTTCATCATCTTTTGGTTTGGTAGAGGGTTTTTTGTCAATGCCTGGAAACAAGCAAAACTCCTTAAGGCAAACATGGATACCCTCGTGGCACTAAGTACGGGTATTTCTTTTGTTTTCAGCGTTTTCAATACTATCTATCCAGAATTTTGGCTGGAACGTGGACTTGAGCCTCATGTTTACTATGAATCTGCTGCCGTTATTATATCTTTTATTTTGCTGGGGAAATGGCTAGAGGAACGTGCTAAGGGTAAAACATCATCATCCATCCGAAACTTAATGGGGCTTCAACCCGAAAAGGCTATTGTAATTGAAGACAATAAGCATTTCGAAATAAAAATTGCTGATTTACAAGAAGGACAGATAGTACTGGTTAAGCCAGGAGGTCGGGTTCCTGTTGATGGGATTGTAGTTGATGGATTATCGTGGGTTGATGAGAGCACAATAACCGGAGAACCTATCCCTGCTGAAAAGAAAAATGGTGATAAAGTTTATGCCGGAACGGCAAATCAAAAGGGATCCCTGCAAGTAAGAGCACAACAGGTAGGATCAGAAACAGTTCTTAGCCGTATAGTTAGAATGGTTGAAAACGCTCAAGGTTCAAAAGCCCCTGTTCAGAAATTAGCAGATAAAGTGTCAGGAATATTTGTTCCCATTGTGATGGGAATAGCCCTATTTAGTTTTGTGGTATGGATCTTACTGGGAGGGGATCAAGGGGTAGTGCATGGTATCCTTGCATTGGTCACCGTACTTGCCATTGCTTGTCCGTGTGCACTTGGGCTTGCTACTCCCACTGCCATAATGGTAGGTGTTGGAAAGGGTGCTGAGAATGGAATCCTCATAAAGGATGCACAAAGTCTTGAAATAGCCCATAAAGTTAACGCTGTTGTGCTGGATAAAACAGGTACACTTACCGAAGGTAAACCTTTGGTTACAAATGAAATTTGGAATGTTCCAGTTGATAGTATAAGTCATTACAAGTCAATATTATTATCCATCGAAAGCCAATCAGAACACCCATTGGCCGAGGCCATTGTGATACACTTAAAAACAGAAGATTTTAATATTTTACCCATTGACAATTTCGAAGCAATCGCTGGTCGGGGTGTAGAAGCAAGGTTCGAAGGCGATTCATATATTGTTGGGAGTGAAAAGTTGATGGAGGACTATGTGCTTGAGATAAAGGATAGCATACTTTCGTCATTCATCCGTTGGAAGGTTGAGGGTAAAACATGTATATTCTTTGCTAATCACAGTAATGTTTTAGCTGTTTTGGCAATTACAGATAGGGTAAAAACAACATCTGTGTCTGCCATTAATGCACTAAAAGCAATTGACATAAGTGTTTTTATGCTTACCGGAGATAATGATGAAACCGCTAGGCAAGTTGCCAGCGAAGTGGGTATTTCACGTTTCAAAGCATCTATGCTACCCGAGGCAAAGGCTCGCTATATTGAGAAATTACAGGGAGAGGGTAAAATCGTTGCTATGGTTGGTGATGGAATCAACGATTCCCATGCATTGGCACAGGCAGATATAAGTATTGCTATGGGAAAAGGTTCTGATATTGCCATGGATGTGGCAAAAATAACTTTAATGACATCCGACCTGAACCATATTGTGAAATCAATTAAGCTTTCGAGGGTTACCATGCGAACCATTAAGCAAAATCTTTTCTGGGCCTTTATCTATAATATCATCGGAATACCATTGGCAGCAGGGATACTCTACCCATTACTAGGGTTTCAATTCGATCCAATGATTGCTGGTATTGCCATGGCGATGAGCTCCGTTTCGGTTGTAACCAATAGTTTGAGATTGAATAGGGTAGCGATATAGTTTTTTTGTGCCTTATTTCTGAAAACAATTTGGTAAATTTGTGGGTTCCAAAAGCAAAAATCATTAGTTAAAAATTGAACCCATGAAACGTTTCTTACTTCTTTTAGCAGTTTGCTTATTCAGCCACTTGATCATTGCCAGTGAACTTGTATTGATCCCCACAAAAAATATCGATAATACTAAATATCTCTTCAAAAACCCCTCTGTAACAATCCATTTTTATCGAGACGATTTTGTAATAGCTACAATTGATGGACAACCCAAGGAGGGAATCATTCTCCTTGATCAAAATCCTTGGAAAGAAGGAATTAGCTACTATTTGGTGTATTTGGATAATTCAGTTGATAGGTTAGATTATATAAGAAATATTGAAACAATTGCTAGTATACTTATTGATGCAGAAGATTTCTTGATTGTTAGCATAGATGAAAAGGTTCATGGACAACTTCCCCCAGCGAAGAATGATGGCATGGTTAGGATTATGAATACCCGAGCAAAATTTCCTAATCCAGGTATTTCCTCCACCAAAACTAGATTTGATGTTGATCCTTTTGTTCAAAGTCTTTTAGATGAGGTAAGTGGTACTAGCATAACCTCAGTAGTTCAACATCTTCAAAATTATGTAACACGTGATGCGTATAATTCGCAGAGTATAGTGGCACAGCAATGGATCGCAACTCAATTTGAAAATTTAGGATTGGATGTTGAGGTCATGGATTTTACTATGCCCGGCGGACCAGCAAGCGATAATGTAATTGCAACTCAGGTTGGCACCTTATATCCTGATCAATACGTAGTGGTAGGTGGGCATTACGACTCTCGAAGTTACTCTGGACCAGCTCCAGGTGCTGATGATAATGCTTCAGGAACTTCTGCTGTAATGGAAATAGCAAGAATACTAAGTGAATACGAATTTGACAGGTCAATTATTTACTGTGCTTTTTCAGGTGAAGAGTACGGACTTTATGGCAGTGCCGCATATGCCTATAGATGTGCTCAGGAGGGTATGAATATTTTAGGGTATTTTAATCTGGATATGATAGGTTACTTACAACCTGGAAACACAATGCTAACTACATTGATTTACCCTCAATCTGCTCAGGAACTTGCCACCTTCTATACAAACGTTACCTCCATATACCTTCCTGATTTTGTAGTTGAGATAGGATCATTATCTGGGGGCGATAGCGACCATACTTCGTTCAATAACAATGGTTTTATAGGCATTTTCCCTTTTGAGAATGTGAATGCATATAGTCCTTACATTCATACCTCCAATGATTTAATTGGACCTAGTTACAATAACGAGGATCAAGCAGTTGTATTTACAAAGGCTTCTTTGGCATCAGTTGCAACTTTGGCAAATCGACTTGCAATACCTCAAAATTTGGTTGCAATTCCCAGCGATGGATTGGTTCAACTGCAGTGGGATCCCATTGTGAATGCTAAATTTTTTAATATATATAGGGATGGTGTTATAGTAAACTCTTCTTCGTATAATGAATACTACGATGATGATGTGGAGAACGGAACGCTTTATACGTACTATGTTACTGCTTTTTACCCTACCAATCAGGAATCGGACCCATCATCTTCAGTATCTGTAACACCAATGCCACCCATAGAACTTCCGCTTTGTATTGATTTCGAAAATGGCACTCCATACTGGAACCTCGATGAGGCATGGGGGGTGACTTCTTCAAGCTACTATTCACCTTCGCATTCATTAACCGAAAGCCCCAATGGTAACTATTCAAATAATCAGGAATTGTATGCTACTCTTTATCCAATAAATTTGATGGGCTATTCTGGTGCAACCCTCTCTTTTTGGACAAAGTATGATATTGAGAATAATTGGGATTTCATGTGGCTTGAGATTTCAACAAACGGTTTGGATTGGATTGAACTGGATGAGTATACAGGTACTCAAAGCAACTGGGTAAATAAGAGTTATTCTCTGGAAGATTTTCTCTGGGAGCCATATGTTCTTATTCGTTTTCATTTTTATAGCGATTATACAATCACTAAGGATGGGATGTATATTGATGATTTCTGTATTTCAGTTGAAGGAGGTTTCGAAAATCAAAGGGTAATGCTTCCTGAAGGATGGACTGGTTTGTCGAGTAACATCATTCCTTTCGATCTTCAAGTAGAAAATATTATGGCACCATTTGCCAATAAACTGATTATTATCAGAAATCTAGAAGGGGAATACTGGCCCTCCCATGATGTTAATACCCTCGAATCATGGGATGTAAATTCTGGTTACATGATAAAGAGCTACCATAACGGTTTCATAGATTTTTATGGAGATATTAATGAAAACGGAACCGTTGAAATACATGAGGGATGGAATTTAATACCCGTATTGGCATTTCAGTCAGTTGACGTCGTCGATCTTTTTGAGCCGATAGAAAATATGATAGAAATTGTAAAAGATGTTGCAAATGTTGGCGTTTACTGGCCAAGCGAAGGAGTTAATACCCTAAGCAATTTGCAATCTGGGAAAGCCTACTTTGTAAAAGCAAAGGAACCAGCAACAATTTCTTTCGCTAATTCCGAACCTAAGCATCTTCCTTATATTAAGTATAAAACTCAGGATGAGGGTCCATGGAGCGTTGTTATCCCCAAACCCAATTCACATGTTTTATTATTTCCCTCTGAGGTAATTCAGGAACTCGAAGTTGGAGATTATATTGGGGCTTTCACTCCGAATGGGCTTTGTGTTGGCTTCTTACAAATTGAAAATATAAATGGGAACAATGTTTTAGTAGCCTATGCAAATGACGATTTGAACGAAGAAATTGATGGCTTCATTAATGGAGATAATATCCTTCTGAAATATTACAAATCTGCGTCATCAAAGGAATATAATCTTATTGTTGAATACGATAGCAATATGGACAACCAAGGACTATTTGCCAATGAGGGATTATCCAAAATTATCTCTTTATCAATTGATTATACTGGGGTTATTTCAGATAAGCTGCCGTTATTTAGAGTATTCCCCAATCCTGTTAAAGATTTGATTAACATTGAATTAAATACTACTCAGCCAGTTCAACTAGAGATAATTAACCAGATAGGACAGATTATCATTTCAACCACCATTGAAAGAAGTACCCAAATTAACACATCTAATTGGTTCAGAGGTGTTTACATTTTAAGGGTGTTGAGTGGTAATAAGGTAGAAACAATGAGAATGGTTATTCAATAAGCATCTTTGATGCTGCTATGAGTTCTTGATAGTAGTGTTTTATAATGTGCTTAAACCAGTAGGTGAATTCCTCAGGGTGTAATTCTATTTCCTTTTCAATGGTTGGTAGGTCTACCCATTTATATTTGGCAACCTCTGATGGATTAGGTTTTGGTTCTTGGTTGTAGAATCCAACGTAAATATGATCAATTTCATTTTCGATAAGACCATTTTCGAATTGTACTCTGTAATGAAAGGTTTTTATATGTTTCAGCTCAGCGTTAAACCCCATTTCTTCCTTAAGTCTTAAACAGGCTGCTTTTTCCATCTCCATATCCTTAGGCAAGTGACTACAGCATGTATTGGTCCATAAACCTGGGGTGTGATATTTGCCCAAAGACCTTTGCTGAAGTAAAAGATTACCCTTAGAGTTAAAAATGAAAATTGAAAATGCTCGGTGAAGCAACCCTTTGGCATGTATAGATTCCTTGTCGGAAAACCCAATTATTTTATCCTTCGAGTTAACTTCAGCTATAAGATTACTCATATTGTTATAAAGATGAAGCTTATTTGAGTAAAACAAAGGTACATTAAAAAAGTTTATCCATTCTTGTCTATTGGGTTATAGGTACTCAAATAGTCTGTCGCTCAACAATGATGAGTGAAATAGAGTTAAAATAGATTATCTTTTCAAATAATTGTAGCAAAATGTAGTTATTAACAATTAGGTGTTAATAATATGTGATTCAATTCGTAAAGTTTTCAAGCCTTTATGTGTATTTTTACAAGAATTTCAAGTTGTGAACTATGATGAGATTTTTTATAAATTTAGTTGTTATCTGTATCATTGGTTTTATGCCCAAATTGCTTGTCGGTCAGCAATCTGTTTACCATACCCATGCCGATAAGCACTTTCGAAAGGGGATAGAACTATTTGAAAAGGCTAATTATGTTGCTGCGCAACAGCATTTTAAAAAGGTTTCACAAACCGCAAGACCACAGGAATTACATCTTTCCGGTGAAGCAGATTTTTATATTGCTATATGTGCCATTGAACTTTTCAATGACGATGCCGAGTACCTTATCAGATCATTCATCAATAACTACCCCGATAACCAAAAAGTAAATCAGGCTTTCTTTGAGCTAGGCAAGTTGAGATACCGTGAGAAGAAATATAGGGATGCCATATATTGGTTAAAGCAAGCCGATAGGAATGCATTAGATAAGGAGCAGAAAGCGGAGTTACTATTCAAGTTGGGATATAGCCATTTTGTTCTAGATGAGTTTGAGGCTGCCGGACGTTGCTTTTTTGAAATAAAGGATATTCAGAATAAGTATTCTGGTCCAGCTACTTATTACTACTCACACATAGCATACGATCAAAAGAATTATGCAACTGCCCTTCGTGGTTTCGAGAAGCTTAGCACTGACGAAACCTTTTCTCCATTAGTGCCCTATTATATTTCACAGATATATTACTATCAGAGACAGTATGATAAAGTTATTGAATATGCACCGCCATTTCTAGAATCTGCATCTGCCAAGCGTACCCCTGAAATTGCTCGTCTAATCGGAGAATCATACTACAGGTTAAGACAGTACGAGAATGCAATTCCCTACATCGAGAAGTATTTAGAATCAGCAACTTCTCTTACCCGCGAGGATAATTATTTGGTAGGTTTTGTATATTACCGCAACAATAATTATCAGGAAGCAGTGAAGTATCTCGAAAGAGTGCCAACGGAAGAAGACGGGTTAAGCCAGAACTCCTATTATCATCTAGCCGATTGCTATCTGAAGCTTGAGCAAAAAAGTAAGGCCAGGCAAGCATTCGCCCTTGCATCGAAGGCTGATTTTGACATGAGCATTAAGGAAGATGCGCTTTTCAATTTTGCCAAGATTACCTACGAAACGCTTTATAACCCATTCAATGAAGCCATTGAGGCATTCCAAAAATACATCGAGCTGTTTACGAATAGCCCTAGAGTGGATGAGGCATACAATTTCCTAATGCTTGCATTTTCAAGTACCAAGAATTACAACGATGCTCTTCAGTCGCTTGATAAGATTAAGCAAAAAGATGCTACGGTTCGCAGTGCTTATCAAAGGGTTGCGTTCTTTCGTGGATTGGAACTTTTTCAGAATTTGAATTTTTCTGAAGCAACTGAAAAGTTTACCTTATCACTTAAATATCCCGAGTTTAACCAGACTTTTTATGCTCTGGGATTATATTGGCGAGGGGAGTCATACTATCGTCAGGAACAGTTTCAAAAAGCTGCAAATGATTACAATGAATTCCTTGTATCGCCCGGAGCATTTAACCTCCCTGAGTATCAAATGGCACACTATAACCTTGGGTACAGTAATTTTAAGCTGAAAAATTACGAGGATGCTGTGGTTTGGTTCAGGAAATATACAACCGCAAGCAAGGATAAGAAAGATCAACTGCTTGGCGATGCATTTAATCGTATAGGCGACTCATACTTTATCCAACGGCGTTACTGGGTTGCACTCGATTACTACGAGCATGCCATCAATACCAATACCATTGATTCTGATTATGCCATTCTCCAACGTGGACTAGCATTTGGATTGGTAGAACGACCACAAAAAAAGATAGAATCCTTGCTCTCTCTAATACAGAACTACCCCCAGTCAAATTTCATGGATGATGCCCTGTTTGAACTTGCGGAAACGTACCTTTCTTTAAACCAAACCGATGATGCTATAAAGTATTATAGCATGCTTGAGAAGGACTTTCCTGGTAGCTCATACTTCGTTAAAGCCATTGTGCAGCTGGGCATTGCTGCATACAATAGGGACGATTCAGAAAACGCCATGAGATACTACAAGAGGGTAATCGAGGAGTTTCCCGGTTCTCCCGAAGCTAAGAATGCATTAGTTGGACTAAGGAATATTTACGTTGATATGGGTGATGTGGATGCTTATTTTGCTTACGCTGGTACCCTGGGCAGCTTGGGTAATGTGTCAATGGCCGAGAGAGATTCTCTCTCCTACACTTCTTCCGAGAAATTGTATATGAGTGGCGATTGCCAAAGGGCGCTACAAACCCTCAGTAAATATCTGGAGGAGTTTCCACGGGGTAACTTTGTGCTAAACGCCCACTACTATATGGGCGATTGTTACCAACGATCAGGACAATTCGATCAGGCTCTGGAATCATTTACCAATGTTTTACAAAAACAAAAGAATCTATTCACTGAACAAACTCTATTGGCAACCTCCGGAATTTATATGCAGCAGCAGAAATATGCTGAAGCTTTCGAGATTTTTGATATACTAGAGTCTTCGGCTGATCTTAAATCGAATTTACTTGAAGCAAGAATTGGAAAATTACGAACTGCCGAGAAACTTAACCGCCATCAGGAAGTTGTGGAAGCTGCTGCCAAGGTGCTTATAACCGATAAATTACCCAGTGAAATTGAACTAGAAGCAAGATATAAAAAGGCTATGGCCTTGCTTGCACTCAACAGAAGCAACGATGCTTTTGATGAGTTCGCTCGTGTGTCGCAAAACTTAAGAACCGTTGAAGGTGCAGAAGCTAAGTATATGATGGTGAAAATCTATTTTGACAAGGGAGAATTGGGTAAAGCAGAAAGTGAGGTATTTAATTTTGCTGAACTGAATACTCCTCACCAGTATTGGTTGGCAAAGAGTTTTATTCTACTGGCTGATGTTTACGCACAGCAGGATGATTTTTTTCAGGCTAAAGCCACCCTGCAAAGTGTTCTCGATGGTTATGCAAAGTCCAATGATGGTATAGTTGATTTAGCCTCTGATAAGTTGACAGAACTTATCAAGGCAGAAAAGTTAAAACAGAAAGGAACGGATGCTGATACAATTCACGTTAAGTGGACTTTCTAAATACTTTTTTACAAATTTAAGTGTAAACAGGTTTTAGTATAATGAAGATGAAAATTAAATTGCATAGAAACCACATAATAGCAACAGCGATTATTTGTTCAATCTTTTCCAATTCTATTGTTTATGGACAGGATGATAAGCTTACAAAGGAAGTGCAGGTAGTTCGACCCTACGAACCTTCCATTTCCGATGCTTTTAAGATTAATCAGATGCCTCAGGTTGAGGATACAATTAGAATTACTCCAATATTTAACTATAATCTGGTACTACGTCCTACAACAATTGATTTTCCGGTTAATCCCATACCTTCAGCAAGGATGGTTGCTGAACCTTTAACCAAAGTGTATCGGGGATATTTTATAGCTGGATTTGGAAATTATACATCTCCATTGGCTGAAGCCTATTTCAGCAGTTCTCGATCAAAGGATTACTCCTATGGAGTGTTTTTGAAGCATAACTCGTCGTTTGGCAGAGTGAAACTTGATAACAATGAAAAAGTTGATGCTCCATATAGTTTAACAAATGTTGCTGTTTTTGGCAAGAAAGTTTTTGATAATGCAGCATTAGCAGGAGAGGTTGGTTTTAAGCATTTCGGTTATAATTTCTATGGATACGATACGATAATAGATCCAAATACAACCACGATTAACCAACCCGATCAGATGCAGAGGGCAATCAACGTTTCGGGGTTGTTCCATTCAACTCACAGTGATTCTAGCCACCTGAACTACAACCTTAGTGCTGGTTTTACAAGTTTTGCCGATAAGTTCAGTATGGAACAGAATACCTTCAACATCAGAGCCAAAGCTGATAAATTCTTTAAAATTGAAAGGGTAGGAGGGGATATCAGTTTTACTCACCATATGTATAGCCCCGAACTTGATTCTGTGAACAATACAGTTTTTAGTTTAACGCCATGGATTGGGCTATTTGGGAAAGAATGGCGGGTTAGAGCAGGAGTTGGCTTTACTTTCGATGCCAATAGAAATGGCAGTAATGCCTACTTCTACCCCGTGGGACAACTGTCGTATGATATCGTAAGTCATTACGTTATCCCTTATGTGCAGTTTAGTGGATACCTTGAGAACAACAGCTACTCAAAAATACTTAGCGAAAACCCTTGGGTCGTACCCGGAATTAATGTTTGGAATACTAACCATAAGTACATAATGCTGGGAGGGGTAAAGGGTAATTTTAGCCCACGAATAGCCTATAACATATGTGCTAGTTTTTCCCTTGTCGATAGCATGTATTTCTACGTAAACAGATTTGAAGCGGGCGAAAACTATCTTGAGAACAACTTTGGCGTAGTTTACGATAATATTCAGCATAAGCGTTTTATGGGAGAATTAACCATTGCCCCAACCAGTAAGATCAAGCTGTTTTTTCAAGCAGAGTTTAATGCATATTCGATGCAGGATTTAGAAAAACCTTGGCATAAACCCGATTATATAGGTAGAGTGACAGCCAGCTATAATATTCAAAACAAAATTTTGCTAAACGCTGCCTTGTATGCCGAAGGCAAAAGATACATCCAAACAGTAAACAACTCATTTGTTGAGATTGATGGGTTAATGGATTTGAACTTTAGCGCAGAATATCGATACAATAGCAGAGTATCTGCATTCCTCAACTTGAATAATCTTACAGGAAATCGTTATCATGTTTGGTATCTTTACCCTGTTCAGCAGTTTAACATGAGACTGGGACTTACCTATGCATTCTAATTTAGAATGAATAACCTTTTTTATTATGGTTATCTCTAAAAAAATCATCATTGGATTTTGTCCAATTTTTCTTGCATTTGGTGTTCGTTTTATAAGAAACAATAGTAGTTGGAAGTAGCATTAAAGAATAGTTTGTAAATGTCACATAACCAACTATTTAAAATTGATATATATCATAAAAAAAGTTACTAAAAACTATTAAAAAGAGGATTATTTTTTGTAAATTTGAAGGTATTTTTAATAAATATATAAAGCATTGATATTCAGTGATTAAATAGTTAGCAAATAACTTTATTTTATGTTCTTTTTGTAATTTTTTTTTATGCAAAGCGATCAGGAAAAAAACGTTGAAGTTATCCCAGCACATGGGGGAAACCAGTATTCGGCAGAGAGCATTCAGGTTCTTGAAGGATTAGAGGCTGTGCGTCTTCGTCCTGCTATGTATATTGGTGATACAGGAGTAAAAGGTTTACATCACCTTGTATACGAGGTGGTTGATAACTCTATTGATGAAGCTCTCGTCGGTTATTGCACCAAAATTGATGTGATTATCAATGAAGATGGTTCCATAACTGTAATCGATGATGGAAGAGGTATCCCTGTTGACTATCATGAAAAGGAAAAACGTTCTGCTTTAGAGGTAGTAATGACCGTTCTTCATGCTGGTGGAAAGTTCGACAAAGGCTCTTATAAGGTTTCAGGTGGCTTGCATGGTGTTGGAGTGTCATGTGTTAATGCCCTTTCAATAAATCTTATTGCTGAGGTATATCGCGATGGAAAAATATGGAGACAGGAGTATACCCGTGGAAAGCCACAAACTGATATTCAAAATGTTGGCACAACAGATCTCACAGGAACAAAGATTACCTTTAAACCAGATCCAGAAATTTTCACTCAAACTACCGATTATAACTTTGAAATTCTCGCTTCAAGATTAAGAGAGTTGGCTTATCTAAATAGAGCCATAAAACTATCTATTACCGATAAGCGAGAAATAGAGGAGAATGGAAATGGTGGTAAGTTTCGCCACGAAGAGTTTTATTCCGAAGAAGGTCTAAAAGAGTTTGTAAATTTCCTTGATGCCAACCGTGAATCACTTATTGAATCAACAATATACATTGAATCTGATAAGAATGAAGTACCCGTTGAGGTTGCCATGCAGTACAACACCTCTTTTTCGGAGAACATACATTCATATGTTAATAATATTAATACCATTGAAGGAGGAACTCACCTTACTGGTTTTCGTAGAGGACTTACCCGCACCCTTAAAAAGTATGCCGACGATTCGGGTATGCTTTCCAAGTTAAAGTTTGATATATCAGGTGATGATTTTCGTGAAGGGTTAACCGCAATTATTTCAGTTAAAGTTCAGGAGCCGCAATTTGAGGGTCAAACCAAAACCAAGTTGGGAAATTCCGAAGTTAGTCTTGCCGTTGATCAGGCTGTAAGCGAAGCACTTGCAAACTATCTCGAAGAGAATCCAAAGGATGCACGGACAATCGTTCAAAAGGTAATTCTAGCTGCACAGGCACGCCATGCAGCCCGAAAGGCAAGGGAACTTGTACAGCGCAAAACAGTGCTGTCAGGATCAGGTTTACCCGGAAAACTTTCAGACTGCTCTGAGAAGGATCCCAGTTTAACCGAGGTATTTCTAGTTGAGGGTGACTCTGCAGGTGGAACTGCAAAACAGGGTCGCGATAGAAGTTTTCAGGCAATTCTGCCATTAAGAGGTAAGATACTTAATGTTGAGAAAGCCATGCAACATAAGATATTTGAGAATGAAGAGATTAAGAATATTTTCACTGCTCTTGGTGTAACAATAGGAACCGATGAGGACAGCAAGGCGCTAAACCTTACAAAACTTAGGTACTACAAGGTTATTATTATGACTGATGCTGACGTGGATGGAAGCCATATTGCTACGCTAATTATGACCTTCTTTTTCCGTTACATGAACGATTTGATAAATGAGGGACATCTATACATTGCAACACCACCGCTATATCTCATTAAAAAAGGAAAAGAAGAACGTTATTGTTGGAGTGAAGAACAGAGAAACCAAGCGGTTGAGGAGTTAGGAAAAGGGCGCGATGGTTCTGTTCATATTCAAAGATATAAAGGTTTGGGTGAAATGAATGCAGATCAATTATGGGATACCACCATGAATCCAGCAACCCGAATGCTACGTCAGGTTACCATATCAAGCGCTGCGGAAGCAGATAGGATTTTTTCAATGCTAATGGGGGATGAAGTACCTCCTCGCCGTGAGTTTATTGAGAAGCACGCAAAGTACGCTAATATTGATATCTAGGCATTGAACTCGTAACCCCTGCCTACCGTCAGGCAGGCCTAACCCGTTACCCGTAACCCGTAACTGAAAAACTAACTAATAACGAGAAATTCCTCACCTGTTAATCATAACAGGGAGGTCTTTGATTTTCATTTCCTTGGTTATTGTACCCTCTTCGTTGTAAAGCCAGGAGGGTCCCCACTGAGTACCTGCCCTAAACAGCACTCTACCAGCAATACTTCCGTTGGGATAAAAAACGGTCCAAAAGCCTTCGGCTTTTCCATTATGATAGTTTCCGCATAGATTGGCTTTTCCTTCTTCAGAAAAATATGTCCAAAAGCCATGCGACTTTCCGTTTACGTAGGCTCCAATTTGCTTAGGTTTACCATTGATATGGTATACATACCATAAACCTTGATAAAGGCCATGTTCAAAACGACCTATTGTGTAGATACGACCATTTGAATGGAAGCTTACCCAATCACCACTTCGCCGTCCATTTAAGTATTGCCCTTTATCTGCAATTTGTCCATTGGGGTAGTATTCAATATATTCTCCTTCAAGTGAATTATTAATGTAATTAGAAATATTCATAAGACTGCCATTTCCGTGGTAACCACTTACCTCCCCATTAAGAATGCCATTTTGGTAAAAAGCTTTACGCTGCAGAACGCCATTCTTATAATATGTGTAAAGGAAGTCGTGATATTCTCCCCCTTTTTTAAAGCCTTTATAGTTTAATTCTCCTGAATTATAGTATGATTCACAAGGGCCATTTAGTGTATCGTTTACATAGTTGGCAGAGAGTAATTTTTTCCCTTCAGTAGAGAATACCTCCGATAAACCATTAAGTAAATGGTTTTTATATGAACTTTTTGAATCTATCTCCCCGTTTGGATGATAAGTTGTAAGAATACCTTCTAGCTTATCCTTTTTATATGTTCCCGTTTGGTATAATGAACCATCTTCATTCCAGATGTTAAAATCTCCATTTTTTTTACCTTGAGAGTATTTATACATACTTTTTCTAAGACCATTTCTGTAATAGTTGATCCAAATGCTATCAGGAAGGTTTTCAACAAAATAGCCTTCCTGCATTATTATTCCTTCAGGGTAGTAAAAACTATAGTTCCCCTTCTTAATGCTATCACCATTCTCCTCAATTACCATATACTTCTCCTGCAAGGTTCCATCAGGATAATACTTCTCAATGAAAACAAAGGATTGTCCAAAAGAACAAAACCCTATTATTGAAAATAGGGTGGCAATGAAAAACGTTTTAAAGGGGGATAATACCATTTTGAAGTTTGAAATAATGATTTGGATACTTTTTTCTCTTACACAATTATTCAATCCTCAACTCAAAACCCGCAACCCGCAACCTTCTATTATTTTACATCAATAATAATCTGCGCTCCCTCAAGGGCAAAGCGTGGACCGTAATCGACAATTACTGCAATAGCATATTGACCAGGTGTCAAGTCTTCTGTGGGTAGTTCCAGCTCTACGGTTCTACTCATTTTGGGGAAAGTTTCCACCTCGAATGATGGATAATGCTTTTCCTCAGAGGTTTGAATATTCGATGCAATAAGATGTACTTTACACATCGAAACTTTATCCCCCAAATTGTCTATTGTTGCTGAAAAGGTTCTATTATCATCTTCATCTCCAGTGGTTTCTTTGAGACTGGTGACCTTTATTGAATGATTGGTATTTGAACTTGGCGATTGGTAAACAGTGACTCCAATTCGTCCACTAACCATAACACCAGCTCCCAATGCTTTATCTACACTCCAACTTGTTTGCTCTTTGGTTGGTTGAATATATAATATACACCAAGCTGCTCCGTACTCATCGCCAGGAACCAGCATGGTTACCTGAATCGGAATTTGATCACCAGGATTTATTTCAAAGAAGCTGGGGTTTATATTTAACCAGTTGGCTGCAGAGCGACGAGTAGTACTTGGGGGCATTACCTGCCTCTTACCATCACTCGTAGGAATGAAATCAGATATAATCACCATAAATGTCGTTTTTTGATTGCTATGGTTCTTAACATTAATGGTTTTAGTCTGATTCTCACCTGGTTCAACATTGAAATCCAGTCTAACAGGTGCAACCTCAAAATCCTGAGCAATGGACAATCCATTGACAGCTAATAGTAGAAAAGATAATAATAATTTTTTTATGGGTTTCATAGGGTGCGTAGAATAAATTTGGTTATATAAGCAACAAATATAGTGCAAAATTGTTTTTTCAAGTTTTTTTAAGTCTAAAACTAGGCAATTATACGCTTCAAATTGACAAATTGATTCTTTTATCTCACATTTATTGTATTTTTTTGTTTTAAAAAAAATGTAAATATCATAATTAGCAAATAAGTGCAAACGTTTTCTGTCATCAGTTTAGCTAATTTTATCAAAGAATTTTTATAAAAAGCTATAGTTTCTTTTAGGTTTTGCTAACTTTGATTTAATTACATTTAATAATTTGTATCTCATTCATTGCTTTTTTTATGAATAGTAATAAAATGCAATATTTTAATTATCTGATCAGTAGATTTATATGTATTCTTGCCATTTCTTTTTTTTCATTATCAATAACATTTGGGCAACAGATAACTATTCTACCTAAGGATAAGCAGGACGATGTGGATAGGTATCTCGAGTTGGTTGAAAGGTATAAGCAAGCTGGTAATTTACAACAAGCAATTTACTACATAAACCGCGTGGCTTTTACATACTGGGAAAACCAAGGCTTACGAGAGGCTGTTACATATTTTCTTGAATCGGTTCCACTAAACGAAAAAATGGGAAATTTGGCTGATGTCAAGGCTATTTACAGTAATATTGGGCTTATCTATACTGACCTAGAGCGTTTTGATCTTGCCCTGGATTATTTCTATAAAAGTTTAGAATACAGAAGGAAAATTAACGATAAGGCTGAGATTGCTGCCGGGCTTATCGATGTTGCTTTTATTCACGGGGCTTTACGTCAGCACGAAAAGGCAATTCCATTGTTAGAAGAGGCATTGGAATTATCCAGAAGTTTGGGAAATAACAGGTTAACCCTTAATTGCTATAGTTTACTTAGTTTTAACTACGATCGTACTGGTAATATATCCAAAGCTCAGGAAATGAACAGGTACTTCACCGAGATAAGCCAGCTTTTAGCTAGACAGGAAGTGGTGGAGGTTTATGAGGAGATCGTGGGTAAATCTCAAGCACAGGTAGAAAGGGAAAGGATTGAGAGAGTTCGTCAGACACTTGAAATGGAATTACAAAGAATTCGATCGCAGGCTAAAGAAGATTCACTATACTTTATTGTACAAACAAAACAGGACTCACTTGACAGAGCTGAGCAGATTGCGTTGCAGAGGCAGCAGGAAATAGAACTGCTGGAAACTCAACGAAAAGTTCAGGAACTTGCTCAGAGTGAGCAGGAAGCTCAACTTCGTGCCCAGCAAACAATTATTTACTCTGGTGCTTTGGGTATAGGTTTGCTTTTTATCTTATCCTTAGTTGTATACAAAGGGTATCGCGATAAGCGAAAGGCAAATACCCTATTAAGTAAGCAAAACATTGAGATTCAAGAGCAAAGAGACCAAATCCAGCGCCAGAATGAGAATATTGGGAAAAGTATAAACTATGCTCAGGGAATCCAAAAAGCATTATTACCCTCGCAGCGACATCTTGAGGAATATCTTCCCGATTCGTTTATTTTATTTAAACCACGTGATGTGGTTAGTGGTGATTACTACTGGTTTAAAACCATTCCTGGGGAATATGGTAAGTATAATCGAGAAAAAGATAAATTTGCCATTTCTGCCATCGACTGTACCGGACACGGTGTTCCTGGAGCTTTTCTTTCAATGATAGGCTACAATCTTCTCGATGAGATTATTGATAAAGGCATTCACAAACCCGGAGAAATTCTTCAGGATCTCAATAGAGGAATTCGCAAAGCCCTTCGCCAGGAGGAGACCGACAATCGTGATGGAATGGATATGGCACTTTGCATATATAATCCCATAGAGAAAACCATAGAGTATGCTGGTGCAAAGAATCCATTGGTTTACATTGCAAATGGAGAGGTTGAACGATTACGAGGTGATAAGGATTCAATTGGAGGAGGTAGTGGTGCCGATATAGAATTTACAACTCATACCCTAAAAACAGATGGAAATACATGGATTTACCTCTTTTCCGATGGTTTTATCGATCAGTTTGGTGGCAACGATGGTCGTAAGTTTATGATTAAGAATTTTGTCAATTTGCTCCATCATATTCATACCTTGCCTGGTTGTGAACAGCGCGAGATACTTAAAATCACATTCAATGAGTGGAAACGAAAGGACTTTCCACAGGTTGATGATGTGCTGGTTATTGGGTTTAAGGTTTAGAGTCTGTCTACAGTCTACAGTCCACAGTCTACAGTCCACAGTTCACAGTCCTCATAGGGAAGCGTCCTCGCAAAGACAAAAATCCGTCATCGTGAGCGTTGGGGTGATTGACTGATTGAGGTTTCAGCCCTCAGCCCTCAGCCCTCAGTCTCACTCTCACTCTCACTCTCTCAGTTCTCAGTTCTTTTACCCTTGAAATTTGATACTTGAAAACTAACCATTAATCCAACTTTTCAGTTTATTCCTCAATTAATGGCGCTTTTAACACAAAAAAAATATGAAAACCCTTGCAAACTCATTTTTTTAGTATAATTTTACGTAACAATTGCTAACTTTAAAATAATAAAAAAGCAAATTACTAACTAAAAAAATAGACCTATGAGAAAATTAGTACTTGGAGCAGCTTTGCTTCTATTTGCACAATTTGGATTTGGACAGGCAATATCCGATCAGGCAGTTATACCTGTATCGGTTACATTAAACTCAATTCTTCGCCTTACCATTATTTCCGGTGGTAATATTCAATTTGTTGTTAATACTATTGAAGACTATGATGCCGGTATTGCTAACAGTGACAGGTATACCACTACTTTCAGTGTTGCATCATCACGAGATTTTGATGTACTACTAAACGCAGAGACAGGTAATTTAATTGGAACGGATGATGTTGCCAATCTTATGCCAGTTGATAATATTGGTTTTAGATGTCCAACTGTAGCTGGTGGTGGAACTTTCAATTTTTTAACTGTTGAACCCCTTGATGTAGCTCAGCTTGCTCTTATTGAAGGTAGACCTGCCGGTGGAAGTACTACTAATGAGTTTGAAATATTGTGGGAGCTTGCAACTCCAGGATTAATACTTGTTAATACCACAGCCGAAACATTACTTGAGCAAAGTTTAAATCCCGACAATTACGTGGTTAATACATTTATTGTTGTTGACCCTAATTAAGAAATTAACGGTATTAGTTAATCAACTTGGAGCCAGACGGTTAATTTCGTTTGGCTTCAGTTTATTTGAATTCATATAACTTTAACGATGAAGATTAAAAGGGCATTTTATTATTTATCTCAATTTATTCTAGTTGTTTTAATGCTCTTATCATCTAAAGTTTCGAATGCTCAGACTTATGCCAGAGTAAGAGTATTATCAGGCGGAGCACCGATATTTATTTTTAACTCGCTTGGAAAATACAACGATGGCATAACCCTTAGCAATTGGACAAAGTTAAGGTTGGAACTTAATGAGGATATTGCTGGGCATACCGGATGGGAACTTGGAGTTATGGCCAGAACCGCAACAATTGAATCGGATGGAACGGCATCTTTAGACTTAGAAGTGCTCAATATAATCTTTCAATCACTTGATTCGCAAAACAATGCAACAGTTTCAACAGGTGAGGGTTTTTCAATTCCCCTAACTGTAGGTCCTGGTCCTTCGGGATATGGTGATGTTTTATTGGAGGGAGATATTACAGGATCCAATTTTACCGTGGAAGTAACTCTTTCTTACGAATGTGGAACCTCAAATACATCACAGGCATTGTTAAACGAAGTGCCTGATTACTATACCGTTGATCTTCTTTTTGTTTTATATTCAGTTCCCTAATGAATATTCTGTAAATGAGTAGATGTATAACCGGATAAAATATACTGTTGCCTTTTTGGCAATTATTTTAATAATACCTATTACAGGGTATTCTCAATACTTCATATATTCCGGTGAGCAACCCATTGATTTAGATATATCATTTGCAAAACATTCCATTGAATCAGCCGCTAAACAAACATTCTTCAATGTTCTTAAAATATCCAACAGAGCAAATAGAAGCGAAACATTTACCTTAAATTTTACCGTACCCGATGGATGGAATGTAATTGGTGAAAGCCGCAGGGAGATAACTCTTAATCCTAGTGACTCAATTTCTGTTCCTATAATGGTTGCCATTGGAGGTAAGGTTCGTGGAGATATTGGATATAGTGTAATAGCATCACTTACCGATAGTAGGGGAAATACAGTAAAAAATGAGTATTGTTTTGTAAAGATTCCAAGAGAAACAGATCTTTTGGTGCAATTGATAGATAGATCTGCTTTTTTAGACCAACGAACTGGAACTGCTTCTGTGTCAATTAAAGTTGACAATAAGGGAAACAGAGATGAGTTAGTGAACTTTTTGTTCGAAGCAGATCCTGAACTATCAGTTGGTCCAACAAGAACCTCTTTTTATGCTTATGAAATAGTTCTTCCTCCTTACAGTGATACTATTGTAGGTGTTGATGTCATACTAAAAGATATAAACACCAATGGAAAGAATATGTATAGATTGAGCATGATATCTTCTACAGTTGATACAACATACAGAGCATCGATTTGGTTTAGGATGTTAGAGCCTAAGTATAGAAATTACATATCAGAAACGCGAAAGCCTCTAGTTGTTGAGCTAACAGCTCAGGGTCTACTTCAAGCAGAAAAAATGCCAGGATTTACAATACGTGCTCAAGGTATACTTTTACTGCCTGAAAATAAGGATGTTTACTATTTTTATAGAAATTTTAACAGCCAGAAACCCGAAGAATTATATTTATATAATCAGATGTATATTGGAACTCACCTGGGAAAATGGCAATTTGAAGTGGGCGATGGTTACAGAGCAATTGAAGCGAATTTATCAGGGAGAGGAGCTTATTCGTCCTATTCTACAAATAAATTTAAAATAGATCTTACAGGAACACAGAATGTTAGAACTAAAATTTATAATCTTGGCTCAAGCCAAAATTTTAAGTTTTCTGATGCTTTTTCTATTAATTCAGGGCTTGTTTACAATAAGAATGAAAATCTTAATCTTGAATCTAAGTTAGCCTTGCTTGGGAGTAGA
>CAZDXY010000003.1:43986-44844 GCA_964509385.1 uncultured Rikenellaceae bacterium | reverse complement strand
CATCGCTTCTATATTATGGGAGCATACAATATTCTAGATCAACAAATAAATGGCAAACCAACCCATAATGAATTTGGGGGTGAGTTTAAATATAGCTCTAAACTAAAAAAACTAAACACTACTGTTGGTGCAAAATATGGCAGTAAATTCTACTATGGAAGTTATCGTGGGAGATTAAATGTTAAATTTCAAAGTATATACCCCATTTCTAGTATCAGGAGGATTCAGGTTAATGCTTTTGAAAATTGGAACGAAGTTCCAAGAATATCTGCTGGTTCCTATAATGATGCGAAGGGAACGAAAGCAAGAGATATTGTTGGTCAATACTTTGAATTCTTGAATCCCAGGGTTATGCTAAATGGTGGCTTAGGATATGAGGAGTTTAACTGGAAGGGTATTAGTACATTAGTTGAAAGAAGTTATATTCATACTCAAGGGTATAAGGCTCTAGTGGGAGCTAGATTTAAGATTGATGAAAGGAACACTTTCATATCGCCACAGTTTATTTATACTAGATCAAATGTGTTGAATTATCCTGAAGAGATTATTGAATTAGTTCCAAAAGTTGTTCAAAGAGAAAGTTTTTCAAGCCAATATTTCTCTTTGAATTTACGAAGTTTAAAATGGGGATTACTTGCTTCATATACATCTGGTCCAAAATCTATGTTTGAGCAGTATACTTATTTTTTTAATGCTAGAGCTAATAGACGGTTGAGAGTTATGCCCTATATAGATACATATATATTTAAAGATCAAATACAAATTCTAACTAACATTTCATATTCAAATGATCTTGTTTCACGATCAACGTATACAAACATTACATCTCAACTTTATTGGTATTTACCTCAAGATTGG
>CAZDXY010000003.1:42169-43976 GCA_964509385.1 uncultured Rikenellaceae bacterium | reverse complement strand
AAATAGACTTGATGCTCAAGAAGCTTCTCAATCATACCAAACAATTTATTTGGAAGCTGGTTTGAAAAAAGAGTTTAACTTATCTCACCCACGTATAAGCTATCATGATGTAAATTTTATTTTCTTCAAGGATTTTAATGGAAATGGAGTTCAAGACCCCAATGAACCGGGAATAAAAAATGTATTAGTTAATCTTCAAAGAGAACTTTCACCTGAAATAGGGTATATTCCTGGAGATGTAACCTCTATTGACTTGCTATCTGATGATTTAGGAATTATAAATCTAGAAAAGATACCAGCAGGTATTTACACTATACAGTATAATCCTGTAGGTAGAGATGCTGGTACTTTTTCGAAGGCTTATGGAGATCTCGAAATAAACATTAACAAAAATACAACACACTATATACCTTTCGTTGAGAAGAATAAGGTTTTTGGTAAGATTATTCTTAACCGCAGCCGTTTATCAGGATTGGGTAGAATTGACGTTTCCAATGTTCGAATAACAGCAACTGATAGCCAAGGTCGTTCTTACACCTCCTTAACTGATAAGGATGGAGAATTTACTCTTTTTGCACCGGTTACCGATGAGTATATCCTGAATATCAACAATATTTTCTACGAGAATTTTGATTTACGACAAAATAACTTCTTGGTTCAGTTCAATGGTTACAAGCAATTTGAGGTGAACTTTGTGTTTGATGAAAAAGTACGTAGAATTAACTTTGCAGCCACCGATCCCCAACTTCAGATGGGAATTCAGCAGGTTCGTCGTACCAATATATCGGGAACAATTAAGGATGCAAACACCCAGGCACCGGTAAGGGCACGTGTAAACCTTATTAACACCCGGACCAACGCTGTGGTTACATCCACCAATTCAAGTGCTACCAGTGGAGATTATACCCTAAGCTTTATGGCAGGAGATAATTATTTACTTGAGGTACTTGCCGATGACTACTGGTATCTATCCGAAAACTTAATACTTCAGCAGGTAACTACATTCATGAATATCACCCGCGATGTTATGCTCAGACCCATTTCTATTGGCTCAAAGTTTGAGCTTAATATACGATTCGATGTGAATAGCGCATTCCTAGCCCCCGAATCGGTGGCTGAGCTAAACCGCTTACTGCGTCAGCTCAAGAATAACCCAACCGTAAAATTACAGGTTCAGGGCCATTGCGATGATTTAGAAGCTTTACAAAGACCTCAAATTGCCCTAGAGCGTGCCAATGCTGTTGTTAAGTATCTAATTGAGAATGGATACAGTAACCTTGAAGTGAAGAGCCTTGGTAATACTATGCCCGCTGCCAGCAACGATACTGAAGATGGTCGTATCCGCAACCGCAGGGTTGAGGTTGAAGTGTTAAGTAAGTAAAGTTTGATTGAATTCTTTAGTGGCATAAGTTTCAATGTTCCATTTATGATTATTAAGTTTGCTTGAATGTCATAGTTTTGGCAGAAAGAGAGGTGATCTTTATTTACAGATCGCTTTTCCCGTTTCTATGCGTCATTACGATAGCCTACCCAAAATTTTTGGCATAATGTGGTAATGACAGACAATACAAAATCGCTCGTCATCGCGAGTCTAGTCATCTTTATTGACAAGACGAAGCGATCTCTGAAAAGATCACTTTACACAGGACGCTTTCGATGAGGGAAAGAGCAGATCGCTTCACCCAATGGGTTCGCGATGACATAGGTGATTGGATGACCTGCCTAGCGCCTACCTGACGTTATAGGCTGGGCAGGCAAGGTTGAATGATTGCCCTTCGACCCTTCGGCAGGCTCAGAGCATCGCAGC
>CAZDXY010000003.1:22744-42069 GCA_964509385.1 uncultured Rikenellaceae bacterium | reverse complement strand
TCAGGGTGACAAATGGTTGAATGATTGCCCTTCGACGAGCTCAGGGTGACAAATGGTTGAATGATTGCCCTTCGACGAGCTCAGGGTGACAAATGATTGAATGATTGAATGATTGAATGATTGAATGATTGAATGATTGAATAGGGAAGAGGAGGAATGGCTTATTACACTAAACGGTTTGCTATTGAATATTGCTATCAATCAATTTTTTGTTTAAAACAGGACTCCCATTAGTGGAATTTTTTGCCGGTAATGTAAAAAAGAACTTACTACCCTTACCAACAGTACTATTAGCCCAAATTCTACCTCCATTCAGTGTGATAAAATCTTTACAAAGGATTAGTCCGAGTCCGGTTCCCTTTTCGTGGAGAGTACCATTGGTGGTAAAGATTTCCTTGCCAAAAAGTTTTTTCATGTTTTCGGGAGGTATACCCTGACCTGTATCAGATACGCAAATTTCGATCTCTTCCATTTTTTGTTTTGCCGACACAGCAACAGTACTTCCATTATCACTAAACTTAATGGCATTAGCAATAAGGTTGCGCAGAACTAATTCAATCATATCTCGATCAGCATAAACTGATATTCCATCGTCAATCAAATTCTTAAGAGTGATTCCTTTTGCCTTTGCCTGCTCAGCATAAAATTCCAGTTTACTGTTTGTGGCCTCTATCAAATTGAAATTGTTAGGATTAATTTTTGTCCCTTGCATTTGACTTTGAGCCCACTTCAGCAAATTCTCAAGAAGTTCGGATGTGTAACCTACGTTCTTGGATAGTTCATCTATTACACCCTTAAACCCTTCCTCAGTAAAATAACCCTCTTTTGTTAAGGTTAAAAGTGTGTATAATGAACCCAAAGGACTTCTTAAATCGTGAGATATAATTGAAAAGAGTTTATCTTTTAGTTGGTTTAGTTCACGGAGTTTTTGGGCTTGTTCTTGTATCTCAGAGTTTTGTCGTGATATTTCAGTATTCTTTAGCTGAAGTAAAGCGTTCGCTTTTCTTTTCTCGTGATAGAAATAGAAGATCATTGCTGTAAAACCCAAAATGGTAACTATGATTCCAATATAAATGTTTTGAATCAACTTTTGACGTGAGATTATGGCTTGTTGTAATTCCCTCTCCTTACTTAAGAGTTCAATTTGCATGAGCCTTTCGCGCGATTCCTGTTCGGCTTGCTCCAAGTACTTTTGTTTCTCAACAAGTTCAATATCTCTTTCTTGAAGTTCTTTCTTGGTTGCTTGTTTTTCTGCCTCAACCTCTAGAATCTTAGAAGTTACCTGACTTACCATATTTTTTGCTTCCTCCTCTTTTCTCTGCATTTCATCCTGTTGAATTTTTCGCGTAACAGCAGCAAATAGTTCAAAGTATTTTGCAGACTCCTCGCGTTCACCCATTTTATCATACACTTTTGTATAAAGAGAGTATGCATTACGTAGCAGCCTTATATCGTTTAATTCCTGAGCAATAGGATGAGCTTCATTAAGCTTATTTAAAGCTTCATTCAGAAGGTTTTCTTCAAAACATATATTTGTCTGGTTTAGCAAAGAAGATGCGATATCATGTTTTCTTCCTAATTTACGAGCCGTTTCTGTAGCCTTAATGAAGTTATCTAAAGCTTTCTCGTTTTGACCTAAATCGGTATGGATTAAGCCGATGTTTGTGTTTAAAACATAAATTCCATTCAGGTTTCCTATCCTTTCGGACATATTTAAAGCTTTTTGGAATAACCCGACAGCACTCTCTAAATGTCCATATACCCAGTAAACATTTGCTGATTTGTTGTAGAGAAAAGCAGCTTGATTAAAATCTGATTTTTTCTCAAATTCTTCGCCAATTGCGATATCCCCTTGAATCTCTTTCTGAATATCAGGAGGCATATCAACAACCTTTTGAGCACTAACAGGTACAAAAATGGAAAAGCATAGGATAAGTAAAACTTTACTCCACTGTTTTTTTATTTGTTTTATTGTGGTAATCTTATTAAGATTTCTAAGCATTATTGGATGTTGAATTTTTTTTGAATATTAACACTTAATTCAGTTAAACGATTAAACTCTTGCCCTTCTTCCAACATATCGTCATCGTTTTCTTCGTAATACCAGTTAAGCTCAACGGAAAATCCCTTTTTTTCAATTGCTTCAAAATGAGTAACCAGTTCTAGTATCTTTTTCGTTGACGAAGAATTAAGATAGTTTAGTTTCAAGTTGATAACAGTATGAGGATTAGGTTTATTGACATATTTTTGAACCTCTTTTATAATAGGATCGTAAAACCCTTTGGTATCTTCGGGAAGGCTTTTACCCACAATTTCAAGAATACCTCGGTCCGTATCAAAGATTACTTTTGGTGATTCGTCGGTAGCTGGAATATCAATTTTTGTCATCACTAATAATTTTTTCTAATCGATGAACTAATAGCTTAAACTAAAAAAACACATACTAAGATACATATATTGAATAAAACGTACTAAAATTTTGACCAAAACATAAATTTTTTATACCAATAAATTTACTCCTTGTTTCAACAATAATATTCTGCTTAAATTATAAATGTTCTATTGACAAAACGTTAAAAGGTTTTTCTGAAATGATATTATTATTGTATTATATTGCAAAAAGAATTTAATGTTCGAATGAAAAAATCGAAGATTTCGAATAAGGACTTACGTAATTTTGGTTTTATCCACCCCGAGGTGCTAGTATTACTTAGCCGAGAGGCTAACAGATTACTTAAAAGAAGATTAATTAGCAAAGAGGATTTATTAGCTGCTATTCGAAGTATGATAAACGAACCTGATTCGAAGCAATGGCAGAAACATCAACTGTATGATTTAAGTAAGCTGGTTCAATCAAGTATTTCCTCAGTATTTCTCTATCCAACTATTAATGAGCCTGGGCAAAAGGCTTTTCTTACCGATAAACCAAAACCATATCCGATTTACGGGAAAGAACAGATAGAGCTGGGTGCGCTAGCGCAAATGGACAGAGCTATGAGCCTTCCCATTTCATTGGCAGGAGCCTTAATGCCCGATGCTCACGAGGGTTATGGGTTACCCATTGGTGGAGTGCTAGCTACGCAGGAAAATTATGTTATTCCTTATGCAGTTGGGGTTGACATTGCCTGTAGAATATGTATGTCGATATATGCTGTCTCACCTAAACATATTCAAGAAAATAGGGATAAGCTAAAAGGTTTACTTGGTCAGCACACCATATTTGGTGTAGGATCAAAGAATAAAAACCATTTGGATACTTCCGTTTTTGATAGAAAGGAATGGAATGCCACTAGATTCATAAAACAGCATAGGGATTTGGCTTTCAGTCAACTTGGAACCTCGGGAGCAGGCAACCATTTTGTTGAGTGGGGAGAGTTGAAGGTTATGGCTGATGTTCCAGAAATAAATTTATCAGAAGGAGATTATGTTGCCTTGTTATCGCATTCTGGTTCAAGAGGATTTGGCAACGAAGTGGCAAGTTATTACTCAAGGGTTGCCATGAGCAAGGTTCAACTTCCAAAGGAAGCCCGTCATTTGGCATGGCTTGACCTTGGCTCTGAGCAAGGCCATGAATACTGGATAGCCATGAATCTTGCAGGTGAATATGCATCGGCTAATCATCAAGAAATTCACAAAAAAATTGCTCTTGACCTTGGGATGGAACCTTTAGCAACCATTGAGAATCACCATAACTTTGCTTGGAAGGAAAAGCTACCCAATGGGGATACTGTAGTGATACACCGAAAAGGTGCTACTCCAGCAAGTAGAGGTGCCATAGGGATTATTCCCGGATCAATGACTCATCCTGGTTTCATTGTAAAGGGAAAGGGTAATCCAGAATCATTAAATTCTGCTTCACATGGTGCTGGCAGGAGCATGTCGCGATCGCAGGCATTAAAACTTTTTACATGGAAGGATGTGGAGGATATGCTTTATAAGTATAAGGTTGAACTTATCGGTGGTGATGTTGATGAAATTCCAATGGCATATAAGGACATTGAAAGGGTTATGGATTTACAGGTTGATTTAGTGGAGGTTTTGGCAATTTTTAAGCCAAGAATAGTTAGAATGGCCAATGCAGGAAGAAGAAGATAGGTTATTCTAAATGTAATTGCTTTTTTAAAATGTTTATTGAAGGTGTCTGAAAAAAATTTCGTAATCGTATTGGGTATTGATATTTAAGATGACTCTTTGATCTTCAACCTCAAGAGTAGATTTTTTGAATTGGTTTAAAAATACTTTTAAATTCAACTCATTGGCTGGTTCGTTTAGTAATGACTGCATAACCTTTGGTGAAACTAAAACGGGATGCCCTCCTTTCCCCTTATATACTGGATATGAATAGTCAGAATTATTCAATTTTAATAAAAGATCTTGTAGCATTTTTGTTTCAGCATATGGGTTATCAATATTATGAATGAAAACAGGATAGTTTGAATTACACGCCTTTAAGCCAACCTTTATTGAGAAGAACCGTGCCAGTTCTGGAAAATCATTTTTTACCGCTAAAACACTGTTGTTGATATATTTTATCTCATTATTTACTATTTCAATCCCCTCTTGATTAAGCACAACAACAATATCGATACAGCCAAAAGTTTTATACTGATCAATAATTTGTTCGAGAAAGGTGGTACTTTCATTGAATAAAAGCGAAAGTTTTGGTCTGCCCAAACGGAGTGAATATCCAGCGGCTAAGACTAGTGCAGAGGCATGCTTGTACTTAATTTTTTCCTTTTTCATTGTATCATAAATTTATTAAAAAAAGTGGAATAATTCACTTTTAATGCTATTTTACATATATTAGCAATTCTTAATAAACTCATTAACCATGGCTTCAGATAAGTTTTTTCTGCTCACATTGAAACATTTACTTAAGCTGATTCTAAAGCAGTACGAAGATCAGAACCAAATATTTGGAATTCCTCGAAAACTTTTTTTCTCTTCCCAATTGGCAGATCCATTGCGATCGGAAAGGTTTGGACAGATTATGGAAACGCCAATAGGCGTTGCTGCCGGTCCACATACACAATTGGCACAGAATATCGTTGCAGCGTGGCTTACAGGGGCAAGATTTATTGAGCTTAAAACCATTCAAACCCTTGATGAGCTGGAAATATCAAAACCATGTATCGATATGCAGGATGAAGGTTACAACTGTGAATGGTCGCAGGAGTTGAAAATACATGAGTCGTTCAATCAGTATCTTGATGCTTGGATTTTGATCCATATTTTAAAGGATAAGCTGAATTATGGTGATTTGGTCAACCCAGGTGTAATTTTCAACATGAGCGTTGGGTACAACCTCGAAGGTATACTTAAGGATAATGTGCAATGGTTCTTTAGAAAGATGAACGATGCATCTTTCGAATTGGGTGAGAAATTGGATAGCATAAAGGATGTATATCCTCATATAACAAATATTAAAATCAACCCTCAGATTTCGAATAATGTCACACTATCAACAATGCACGGATGTCCTCCTAATGAAATTGAGAAGATAGGACATTATTTATTGAATGAAAAGAAGTTACACACAGCAATCAAGTTAAATCCAACTCTAATTGGAAAAGAAGCACTAAGAAGTATTCTAAAGCAATCTGGCTTTGAAACTCACGTTCCGGACACTGCATTTGAACATGATTTAAAATATTCCGATGCCATAGAGATTATTAAAAATTTAAGTAAAACCGCCAAAGAGAATAACCTTCACCTTAGCATTAAACTAACAAATACCCTTGAAAGCAAAAACCATAAGAATGTTTTTCCACCCAATGAAACGATGATGTATATGAGTGGCAGAGCATTACATCCCATTTCTATAAACCTTGCAGCAAAACTGCAAAATGATTTTGATGGAAAACTTGATATTTCTTTCTGTGGAGGTGCCGATGCATTCAATGTAGTTGATGTCGTTTCATGTGGGCTAAGCCCGGTAACTATTTGTTCAGATATTTTAAAACCTGGAGGTTATGGGCGTTTAGGACAATACATTGAGGAACTTTGGCATAGTTTTGATGTTTGTAATGCTAGAAATATTGAGGATTATATTATAAAGAGAAGCAGAGGTCAAGCAATTGAAACCGATAAATGCCAGCTTATTAATTTAAATGCATATGCTGAAAGAGTTCTGAATAACGAAAGTTATCGAAAGGTTACACTGCATGATCCAAGTATTAAAACAAATCGTCCATTAGGTCTTTTCGATTGTATCCATGCACCTTGTGAAGATACCTGTCCCACAAATCAGGATATTCCCCATTATAATTACTTTACATCCCAGTGTGACTTAAGTAGTGCAGGAGATGTTATCTTGCAAACCAACCCTTTTCCTCAAACTACTGGTATGATCTGCGATCATCTATGTCAATCCAAATGCACTCGTATTAACTACGATCATTCTGTTCTAATCCGCGAAATCAAGCGGTATGTTGCCGAAACAGCTATTGCCAATCATATGTCGAAAAGTCCAAGGAAACTTTTTAAGAAAAACCAGAAAATGGTTTCAATTATTGGAGCTGGACCTTCAGGACTTTCGTGTGCTTATTTCCTTGTTTTGGCTGGTTTTAGGGTTGATATATACGAAAGAAAACCCAAACCAGGAGGTATGATTTCGGGAGTGATCCCCGCCTTCCGTTTAACCGAAAGAGCCATTGAAAACGATATTAAAAGGGTTGAGGAATTAGGAGTTAAAATACACTACAATTTTGAGATCAATGCTGATAATTTTCAACGAATCAAAATGCAAAGCGACTATGTTTACATTGCAGCGGGTGCACAAAACTCGGTTAAGTTGAATATTGAAGGCATTGGAGCAAGAGGTGTTATTGATCCACTAAAATTTCTCGATGATGTAAAGAAAGGAAATATTGCTGATTACGGCAATCGTATTGCCATAATTGGAGGTGGTAATACCGCTATGGATACTGCTCGAACAGCTTACCGTTTAATAAATTACAATGGAAAGGTATTTTTGATTTATCGACGTACAGTAAAAGAAATGCCAGCCGACCAGGGTGAGATAAAGGCTGTTATGGATGAGGGTATTGAGATAATTGAGCTTGCTGCACCTGAAAGAATTAATGCTAAGCATGGTAAGCTGTATTCACTTACTTGTTCAAAAATGGCGTTGGGAGAGATGGATGCAAGCGGTAGGCAAAGTCCGGTAAAGATCCCAAATTCTGAATTTGATTTGGAGGTTGATACTATTATTCCGGCCATTGGACAAGAGTTAACATTTGATATGGGCGATAATAAATTACTAAAAAGTAGCCCTGGCAAATATGAAACTCAGGTTGCCAATGTGTTCATTGGAGGTGATGCTCTTCGAGGTGCTTCAACGGCAATAAATGCCATTGGCGATGGACGAAAAGTTGCACAGATCATAATTGATAGGGAAGGAGTTAGTTTTACAACAAAACCAAAGAATAAGAGAAAATCAATGGATTATGGATGGCATATGTACCAAAGAGTAAGAAAGGTGATGCCATCGAAAGCACAGGAGATTCCTTTAAATTCAAGAAAAAATTTTAATTTGGTAACAACTACTCTACTTGAGGATGATGTTATTGAGGAGGCAAAACGATGTTTATTGTGCGATGAGTTTTGCAGCGTATGCTGCACCGTTTGTCCAAACCTTGCAAATCATACTTATAAAGTTAAACCTAGCAAATACACCATTCAACGAGCAGTTAAAAAAGATGATGGCTCAATAACCATTGAGGAAGTTGGTACATTTAGCTTAACACAACCTTATCAGGTGCTTAATATTGCCAACTTCTGCAATGAGTGCGGTAATTGCACTACATTTTGCCCAAGTAGTGGAGCCCCTTTTAGGGATAAGCCAAGAGTCTTTCTCACCAAAGAGTCGTTTGACGAGGCTGATAATGGGTACTTTTGTGAGATGATAAATGATGAACTTAATATTTACTATAAAAACAAAGGAATTGTAAGTGTACTAACCGAAAATAAGCATTTTTTTTATTTCAAAACCAATGGGGTAGAAGCAATCCTTGATGGCAAAACGCTCAAAATAAATCATGTTGAGTTTAAAAGCGATAAAGTATATGAATTCACAACTCAGCAAGCAGCAATTATGAGCGTAATATCAGAAGGGATCAAGGAGTTATTGGTTTGCGAATAAAGAAATTAGTTAGTAGCGTTTTAAAAGGTACCCCGTTGAATTATCAGCCAATTTTCCGTTATCAATTTTTATTTTGCCATTGGATATAACCATTTCTGCATTGCCAGTGGTTTCTGTACCTTCAAAAATATTAATATCCGCTAATGAGTGATGATTCTTTACTGAGATAACTCCCTTTGATCTTGGATTCCAAATCACCAGATCGGCATCTGACCCCACAGCTATTTCACCTTTTCTGGGATAAAGCCCAAATATCTTTGCAGCTTGTGTTGAAGTAAGGCTAACAAATTGATTAAGGTTGATTCTATTCTCCAATACACCATAGGTGTAAAGCAATGCCATACGATGCTCAACTCCTCCTGCCCCATTGGGGATTTTTCGAAAATCATTTATGCCAAACTCCTTCTGCTTCTGTGTAAATGGGCAGTGGTCTGTTCCCAGGGTTTGGATAGTGCTATCAGCTATTGCAGCCCAAAGGGTCTGAGAATCCTCTCTCTTACGAAGTGGAGGACTTAACACATATTTTGCTGCTTGCTCAAAACTCTCTGAGTAGGCAGAATCGTTGAGCAGCAGGTATTGAGGGCAGGTTTCAGCAAAAACCTTTTGACCAGAGTCTTGGGCTCTGCGAATATGATCAACTGATTCTCTCGCCGATACGTGAACGATGTATAGGTTGCAATTAGTTTGAGCGGCCATTTCAATAACCCGTTTTACGGCTTCACTCTCGGTATGAGGTGGTCTGGTAAGCGGATGGTACAATAGCTCCGTTTTGCCCTCGGCAAAGAATTTATTGCGTAGCAACTCTATCTCATCATCCATCTCGGCATGAACTGTAACCAGACCGCCAGCGCTGGCAACTGTTTGCATAACCTTCAAAATCACATCATCGTTAATACCAATTGAATCTTTGTAAGCCATGTAGATTTTGAAGGATTTCAACCCATGTTTGATGCATTCCCGAATCTCCTGCTCAGTGGTATCTCTCCATTCAACAGGGCTTACATGAAATGAATAATCGACTAGAGAGTTGCTTGCCTCCTTAATCCTTTGGTCTAGGGCATCGATAAGCGATTGACCCTTGTTTGGCGTTACAAAATCAATGATGGTGGTTGTCCCTCCAAAAAGTGCAGCTTTTGAGCCAGAGTTGAAGTCATCTGCGGAATATCCTGCTGGTGTAGGTAAATGGAAATGTACATGTGGGTCGATTCCTGATGGAAAGACCATTTTGTCTTTGGCATCGATGATTTTGGCACTTTCAATTCTTAGATTAGCGTCTATGGTTTTTATTTTGCCTTCGGCAATAAGTATATCGCCCTCAAATGCTTGGGTTGATGTAACAATGGTTGGATTTTTGATAAGAAATTCCATTTATTTCTTTAATTAATGGAGAAAATACATATTAATTTTTAGTCTACTATAGTAGTTTTTTCCCTAACAATCCTTCATTATTCTCAGCAAAACCAAGTTTTTTAAGATATTTCTCGTGTTTTTTGCTCGATTTGCCAGCAATTACCCTTGTAAACCCAGATTCAATAAACTTATTTCTAAGGTTTATGTATACAAACCTACCATTTTTAAAATCGCGATACTCTGGTATTACATAATCTAAACCAACTTTAAGAACATTCTCATCAATTCTATGTGCAAGGAAAACACCGGCTACAGCCATATTTCTTAGAATGAAGAAGCTAACGGTATTGAGTTCGGGTTTGTAGTTAAATCCCGGAAAAAACTTTTGGATATCATTATTGTGATATGAAAGGAAACGAATTAAGTATCGATTTTCGCTTCGCACTTCTAAGATTTCGAAAACCTCTTTTCTGGAGTAGATTCCATAGAGGTAATAAACATCCACGCATACAATAAATGTGTTAAGAGCACCCACCGGATAGGCTCCGATAACATACCCATAGGTTGCGAAAAGGATTGCACCGAAAAGATTAATTAATCGGAATTTTACAATTGAACTCATTGCCATGGAAAGGGCAATAATTACAGATGCTATATAACCAATCCACTCTAAAAAGCTAATATCCATATTTATAATATTTTAACCCGTCTGACCGCTATGGGCGGTCGGACGGTTTTCTTTAGATTATCGTTCATATGATGTGTCGTTTACCCGTCTGACTGCTATGAGCGGTCGGACGAGTTTCTTTAATTTATAGCTCATAAGATGTTTCCCTATAAAAGATCCCCTTAAATTTCTCTTTCTCAATGCCTAGGACTTCTAATGCTAATGGTTTATTGCAAATACTTAATTCGTTTGCTGAGGAATACTCTTGAAATGAAGAGAATTCCCAATCTTTGATTCTTTTCACCAAACCTGCTTTCAAAGGATTTTGATGGATATAAACAAAACAACTCAGCGCATAATCAAAATACCTTTCAGCCCCAAGAAAAACCTGTGAAAGACTTTTAGCCTTCGCTTTCTGACGAAAAACTGAACCTGATGTACCATATTGTTTGTTTATTGCTTGAGTATAGGAACTTTGTAATGTCCCTATTTTCCTTGATAACAGCTGTAGATTAGAATTATCAAAATTTTTTACTGATCCTTCATTTGCTTTTACCATTAGATGATAATGATTTGGCATTAAACAATATGCAATAATATCACAAACTGGCTTAATCTCATTCTCAATTTTTCGTAAAAAAAACCGATAGTTCTCCTCGGAAAAGAAAATGGGCTGGGAATTATTACCCATATTGTAAATATGGTATATGTCGTCTTTTTCGAAATACATTTCATTAAGCAATTTTTACCTGTCTGACCGCTTGGAACTGTCGGACGGGATTGTTGGTTCTTAGAGCGCTTCCTTACCCGTCAGACCGCTATGAGCGGTCGGACGGGTCTATCTCACCATCAACTCCCAAAGCCGTTTTGCTTGCTTTCGCGAATGTGCAAGGATTTCGTTCTCATTGACGTTTATCAATGTTTGGTTATGAACTATTAACCTGCCACTTGATATAACATGTTGAATATGATTTGAATTAAGCCCAAAGATAAAATGTCCAAAGAAATTATCCTTATTGATTTCGGTGGCAGTATTGTAGTCAATCACAACGAGGTTGTTATCACCATCACCTTTGAAGCCATTGTTTCTCAGGTAGCGATGTACATTTCTAAATCGGCGGTATGCCGAAGGGTAATCAATGTTGTCAAAACGTTGCCCAACGAAAAAAGCAGCTTTGGCGCTCTGTAGCAAATCGCTATGCATGCCATCAGTACCTATCATGATATTTTCGCCTAAACCTTTTCCATTGAAGAAACCCACATTGTTGTTCATATTGCTTTCTGCATTCTGGGCAATCCAACATGGTGAATTTGAGATCAAATCTCGCTCTTTATCATCAAGGTGGAGGCAATGAACCAAAATAGTTTTGGCTGAGTTTAACAGCCCTGCATCGAAGAATCTTTGTATGACACGTTTTTTATAAGTTGAATTGCAATGCTCCTGATCGTATAAGTCCTCAGCAACATGAACATGGATTCCCGAATTGTATCGATTCATCATGTCAACCGCGTTTTTCAATGTTTTTTCTCCAACGGTAAACGATGCATGAAGCCCAACTAAACCCTGATGATTTTGCAAGTAATTTTCGGTTTCCTTTAGCCCATCTAGGGCTTTATCCATTCCATCGCGGTCGGTAATTTCGTAGCAAAGCAGATGGTTGATACCAACCTTTTCAAATGCCCTTGCCATTATTTCAAGCGATCCTTTTATAAAATTTGGTGAAGCATGATGGTCAATAACAAAGGTTGAGCCAGCTTTTGCGCAAGCCATAGCTGTAACCAATGCGCTTAATTCAATGGTTTCCTTATCCAGGCATTTGTCAAGGGTCCACCAAACGTACTGTAGAATTTCTGAAAAATTATCAGGTTGTTTTTTTGGAGCGGGCATACCCCTTGCCATTGCCGAGTAGGCGTGATGATGGCCAACAGCAAACGATTTGGTTACCAGTTTTCCCTTGCAATCGATGGTTTGGTAATCGATGTATCTATCCAGTTCCTTTAAATCATTAATAAAGCGAATTGTACCATTAATACCATCATTTACAATGATATTTGTCTGATAAAATTCAAGGGTGTCCCAGTTTATGTAAGTAGAATTTTTAAGTAGTATAGACATTGCTATTGGTTATTTTGAAATGTAATATAACTACACCCATTGTACTTTTGTTTTTTCACAATTAAATTTAAAAAGTAAAGGTAGGATAAAAAACCGTAAACCTTTTCTTCTGGCAAGGTTTGTATATAGGGTTGGGAAATTGTATATGATATGAATTAAAAAAATGAATAGAATAATTAAAGGGAATAAGCTATATTCTAAGACCCATTACCAGCACATCATCAACCTGAAAATGGTCACCTTTCCACTCTTCGAAAGTTTTTGAAATAATTTCATGTTGTTGGTTGCCATCTAAATGGTATATTGATGACAATAATGATTTAAACCTTGAAATATTGAACTTATTACCATCGCTGCTGAACTGGTCTGAATAACCATCGGAGAACAGGTAAACCATGTCGCCTGGCTCAACTTTTATGCAGTGATTGGAGAAAGGGTCAGTTTTGATATATTGTGAAACAGGCATCCTATCCTCTTTAACAACAATAGGTTCAGCCTTTTTAACCTCATTTTTTCTAAAAATGTAAATGGGTAAATACGCTCCCGCATATTGAAGTTCCATGGTATTGGTGTTAAGGGCACACATGGCCATATCCATACCATCGTAACTCTCCGCTTCGTTTCCATTCCCGTTCCCATTTTTGTTTTGTCGTAGAGACTGAATTATTCTACTTCTCATTTCCTCAAGTACATCGCTTGATTTTGTGATATGCTCCTTATTCAAAATATCATTGAGGTATGCCATACCAAGCATGCTCATGATGCCACCTGGCACCCCATGTCCAGTACAATCGGCAACGGCAAAAAGTTTAAAACCACGAATTTCACTAATCCAATAGAAATCTCCGCTGATAATATTTTTGGGTTTATGGAATACAAAACCATCAGAAAATATCTTTTTGATATTATCATTTGGAAGTAGAAGAGCCCGTTGTATTCTCTCGGCGTAGATTATCGAGTCAGTAATCTCTTTTTTTTGATTAAAGAGGGCATCTCTTTGTCTTTGAATAAGATCAGCTCTCTCTTGGAGCTCCCATGCAAGATTGGCAAGAGAATTTCGGTGCTTTTCAATCTCCTCTAAGTTTCGAGATATTACTTCGTTTTTTTGTACCAACTCTTCATTTAGCTGAAACAAATTTTCTCTTTGAACCTCAATCTCCTCATTTTGTGCTCTAATCTCTTCGTTTTGTTCCTTAAGAAGGTTGCCATGCTTCCTTTTTTGGTTATAGCCATAAAGGGATGCAAGCATGACGAAAAAAGTCAATATGGTTGAAAGAGCAAGGTAGCGACGAACAAGCATATTCCTTTTAGTTTGTTCTACCATCTGAAGATCTTTTTTCTCTTGCTCGATTCGTTGTTTCTCAATTAATTTCTCAAATTCAAAGCTATTCTCAAATTGTACGATCATCCTTGTATTGTTGATACTAAAGATATTATCGTGAATTATATTTCTCTTGTTTAGCCAGTACAAAGCGATTTTATAATCACCCTTCTTTTCGTATATGGTCGATAAAATATTGGCTGTTTGATTTTGTAGGTATAACATATTAAACCTTTGAGCTAAATCAATTGATTTAGTTGCAAAGTGCAGTGCGCTGTCAATATTATCACATTTTAAGTAGGTTTCAGAGATGCCATGAAATGAGATGGCAAGATCTTTTAGATAACCATATTTTTCTTTATAGTTAATTGATTGCTGGTGGTAATGTAATGATTCTTTGAATCTATCCTGTTTGCATAAAAGGCTTCCGATACAATAAAAAGTATTCGCTATTCCTAAACTATCATTAAGTTTTCTGTATCCCTTTAAAGATTTATAGTACTCACTATGAGCTTCATTGAATCTTCCTTCTTGAACATGAATGGCACCTCTTATTTTGTGTATTTTGGGCATTAAACTTGGAATATTTTCATCTTTTGCTATACTTTCGGCTTTATTAAGCAAATTCAAAGAATTATTATAATCATCTTGCTTAACAAATATCCGGCTAATTGATAGAAGGATTTTCGATTGATTATAGAGATCATTGTTCTCTTCAGTAAACTTCAATCCGCTATACAAGTTTTTTAATCCATTGGAAAAGTACCCCATATCTGTATAAACCTCACCTATGCTATTTAGCAAAGATGCTTGATTTTCAGGGTTACCATTTTGCTCTTCGATTTGTAATGATGCTTGAAAACTAATTAGGGAATAATTAAGTTCTCCTATGTTTTGGTAAATCAATCCATTGAGCGATAATAGATAAGATAGTAAGGACGACGTATTATTACTATGGGCATACTCTTCAATGTAGAAGGATTTTTCAATGGCTTTACTCCATTGCTTTTGAATTATAAGAAGTTCAAGAGAATCAATGGATGATTTAATGTATGCTGAATCGGAAGACTCAGGGTTGAATTTTAGCTTAATTGGATAGGAAATTTCCTTTGCCGATACTCCAGCAATCAGGTTAATTATTAAAAAAAATGATAAAAGGCTGTGTAAAACTTTTCTTAAAAAATACATAAAAGCAAAAAAGGCATTAATGAGTTAAAGATTGACAAACCTAATGCATTTAAATAGGAAAAACAATTTTTTAATTCGATAAAAGATTAGGTTTTTAAACTTTTTTTTCTGATGATATTTTATTGTTGAAAGTTATGTTAAAAAAAACATTTACTCACTTTTTCTTATCCGTTATTTTTGGGTTTAAGTGGTAACCTTAATCTTTTCACTCCATCATAAGAGTAGAACGCACAAGCCACAGCTGCTGCTGTTGGCACTAAACCAATTTCGCCAATACCCTTTGCTCCGTAAGGACCAATAGGATCGGCAACCTCTACTCCCTTTACAATAATTTCGGGGGTTTGGTGTGCTCGAAGTATTTGAAGGTCACCCATTTTATCGCTAACCAAAAAACCATCCTTCATGGGTAGATCTTCGCATAGGGCATAGCCTAAACCCATATGTACACCACCTTGTATTTGTCCCTCAAAAAGCATGGGATTCATTATTTTCCCTGCATCGTGTGCGGCAATAATCTTTTCAATTTCACCCTTTTCGTTTAGGATGCAAAGCTGAGCAGCATAACCGTATGAGTAATGGGTTTTCTGTTCCACGTTGGGAGTTCCTGGTTTGGTTGTCCAGTCGCATACATACTGACCGAAGTAGGATTTTCCAACTAATCCTTTCAAAGAATGATTTTTCAAATCGTCCTTAAACGCCTTGCAGGCGTTGATAATTGCCAACCCGAGAAGTGCAGTTCCGCGCGATGAGGTGGTCATTCCTGTTTCAATATCAGCCTCTGTGTCAACAATAACATCAATAATTGAGGGATCGATACCTGTTTCCTGACAAAATGTTTGCAGCGCCATGCTATGCACGCCTTGTCCCATTTCGGTCCACCCATGTTTTATAAGCACTCTGTTCTCAGAAAGGATTTCGATGATCACCTTTGATTCGTCAATCATCCCATTCCCCACGCCTGAGTTCTTTATGGCGCAAGCTAAACCTGCATATTTTGCTTTGTAAAAATCATCCTTAACTGCCTCGAGGCACGCTCGAATTCCTACTCCGTATACTATTTGTCCGGTGGATGTGGCAAGACCATCAACCAAAGCATTATCGTAACGAAACTTCCATCGATCAAACCCTCCCTGATAGCAAATATCATCGATAGAGCTCTCAATGGCAAAGGCAACCTGATTGGCACCAAAACCCCTCATTGCCCCGCAGGGTAAATTGTTGGTATAAACCGTTTTTACTTCGATATCGACATTAGGTACAAAGTATCCTGCCGTTGCATGACCAGCAACCCTTTCCATCACTTTAGTTCCCACAGAGGCATAGGCACCCGTATCGCCAACAGCTCGCAGGCGCAAACCAACTAGTTTGCCGTTCGCATCGGCAGCCAGTTCCATATCCATAAAAACAGGATGGCGCTTTGGATGAAGGCGAATAGATTCGCTGCGAGAGAGTGAAACCCTAACGGGTTTGTTGATTAGCAATGCAAATAGGGCAGCATGACCCTGAACGGTTAAATCTTCCTTACCTCCAAAACCACCCCCATTTGGGACAAGTATTACACGAACCTTATTTTCAGGAAGGTTGAGAATTGCTGCAATTTGCTTACGATCAACGTATATACCTTGACCTTGACTATATACAACAATACCACCATTACCATCAGGATGGGCAACTGCTGATTCCTTCTCAAGAAATGCGTGCTCAACGCGTTGAGTTTTGTATCGTCCGTTTGAGATATATTTTGCCTTTGAAAAGGCATCATCAACATTACCTACCGTGAAACAAGTTGAACTGAAATGATTTGGTTTATCAGGATGAACTCTGTCTCCGTCAATGGCTTTATATACATCGGTAACGGGTTTGAGCACTTTGTACTCAACCTCAATAAGGTCAGCTGCCCTTCGGGCAATGGCTTCACTCTCAGCAACTACACCCGCAATTACATCGCCGATATAGGTTGTGGTTTTTCCTTCGCCCACCATTATCGATTGATCCTTATAGATCAAGCCTATCATTTTTTCTCCTGGAATGTCCGCAGCAGTAAAAATCCGATGAATGCCGGGCAAATTTTCTGCTTTTGACGCATCAATTCTCTTTACAATAGCTTTGGGATGGTCGCTCAACTTTAATGCTCCAAAGAGCATACCTTCGAGATAGATATCTTCGGTAAATTTCCTTTTCCCAATAACGGTTTCGAAAGCACCATACTTAGGATGAGAAACACCAACTTTCCCTGATGTTTGATTCAGTTCAACTGACCTTTTAACCCTAAGGGCATTGGCAGCGAAAAGAATTGATTCCTCGATTTTTTTATATCCAGTACAACGGCAGATGTGCGGTTTTAAGGCTTGACGAATCTCTTCAATGGTAGGATTGGGATTGTTTTGAAGAAGTACTTTTGTCCTGCTGATAAAACCAGGAATGCAAAAACCACACTGAACAGCACCACCATTCACAAACGATTTTGCGATGGTATCCTTGACGTAGTCAGGAAAACCTTCCATTGTTAGCACATTTACGCCTTCCAGCTTACCCATTTTGGTAACGCAGGCAAGTTTAGCCTGCCCATCAATCTCAACAGTGCAAGCACCACAAGTAGCCTGGCCAGAGCAGCCATCCTTGGCGGCGGTTAGGTGCATATCGTTCCGCAGGAAATCGAGTAGGGTACGATTGGGATCACTCGTGTAGGTGATTAGGGATGAGTTTAATGTGAATGATATCATATTATTATTTCTTTATGGAATACAGATAACACAAACAATACAGATTTTCACCGATTTGTATGATTATCAGTGAAAATCAGTTAAATCTATGTTATCAGTGTTCTAATAATCTCAATGCTCGCCTCAACAGCCTCTGGGATTTTCACAATACTTTCCACTCCCTTTAAATCCTTTAGTCCACTTCCCGTTAAAAGTACAACATTTTTACTGCCTTTGGCAAGTTTTCCATCATTGGAATACCTTAACATACCCGCAAAAGCGGCTGCGGCTGCTGGTTCGGCAAAGATTCCTGTATTGCGAGCAAGGACTGCTGATGCATTGATAATCTCATCATCGGAAACGATAATCGATTCCCCTTTATACATCTCAATAAATTGTTTTGCCATATAGAAGTTTCGGGGTATATCGACAGAAATGGAGTCAGCAATAGTGCTGCTCGGGTGTATTCTAAATTCTGGATTACTAAGATTACCCACCAAATTCTGACTACCCTCCGATTGTACCGCAACAATTGTTGGCATCTTTTCGATAATCCCAAGATGCAGTAAATCCTCAAATCCCTTGTAAACGCCAGAAATAATAACCCCGTCGCCAACCGGCACAAAAATGCTATCGGGTACTCTAATACCTAATTGTTCAAATAGCTCTAACGAAACGGTTTTCTTCCCCTCAATGGTGAATGGATTGTAGGCGGTGTTGCGATTATACCAGCCAAACTCTCTTGTTGCTAGAATGCTTAAATCAAAGGCATTGTCATAAGTTCCCTTAACCGGAATAATGGTTGCACCATACATAACTATCTGTGTAAGCTTAGCGGCAGGTGCCTTTTCGGGGACTAAAATGATTGCCTTTTGTTGCTGTGCAGCGCAGATACCTGCAAGTGATGAGCCAGCATTACCCGTTGATGCGGCAACAATGGTTTTGAAGTTATTCTCTTTTGCATATGCTGATACCATGGCTGAGGCTCTGTCCTTAAATGAGAAGGTTGGGTTTTGCGAATCATCCTTAAGGTATAGTTCAAAGGGTAGCGATTTTTCATTCATCCCTTCAATCCTATAGAGAGGGGTATTCCCTACTCTTAATATGGGTAAACTGCTAATGGCTTGTATTGGAAGTAAATCGATAAATCCCTTTTGCTTAAGTTTACTATATGTAATACCCTTTTTTTTGAGAGATTTATAATCGTAAATAGTTTTTAGCACCCCCTTAGGGGGAAGTTTTGTAGTATTGGTGTTTTCGCATGAAGGGCATAAATATAGCACTTGGGAGGGGCTATATTCCTTGCCACAGTTGACGCATTGTAAGGAGATTTTCATGGTGTAACTGAAAAATACCTACCCAAATAAGATAGATGCATTGTTTATTTTTATTCCCTAAAGTAACCCTGTTCTCTTGTTGAAGTCATTGATCATATCGTCCCATCGGTCAACCTGATGGAAAAGTTTGTACCAAATATCCCTATCGTACCAGAGTTGGTTTAAATCCTCAACTTCCTTTTCCTGTTGTTCAACCCATGTATAGTATTTCAAATTATGAATTGTTTTTCTATCCATGTAGGTTAACTCCTTCAAGTAGTCGATTGATTGGCTAATCATGCAGACGTTAAAGTCTATGGCAGCTTGTAATTCTGAATATTTTCCTTTTTGAGCAGTTTGCTCAGCTAGGCGCGACTGATACATATCTGCAGAGTCTGTAGTTATTGTTATAACTACATCGTCCTCGGTCATTTCGAAGTATTTGGCGGTTTTTATAGCTGAAAGTAAGTTGCCAATTCCCGAAATGCCCAACAAAGTTAAGTGGTCTACTATTTCTGGATC
>CAZDXY010000003.1:22278-22726 GCA_964509385.1 uncultured Rikenellaceae bacterium | reverse complement strand
AAATCCATTCATTAGTAAAGTAGGGCATTGTAATGCTTCGGATGCTACTACTTTTAAGTGAGGAACAAGAGTACGGAGATAGTCGCCAGCAGCTATTGTTCCTGCAGAACCAGTTGCCGAAACGTATGCGGCTAAGCTGCTTTTTGAAGATTTAACCATGTTGAATACCTCTTCAATGGCACTTCCGGTGATGTTGTAGTGCCAGGCAGCGTTGCCAAACTCATCGAACTGGTTGAATATGATGCACTCGGGGCGAGTACGACGGATTTCCCAGCATTTATCGTATATTTCTTTTACATTCGACTCACAACCCGGGGTGGCAATTACTTCTGATCCAATTTCATCACGAAGCCAATTAAAGCGCTCAGCGCTCATCTCCTCAGGTAGAATGGCGACTGACTCTGTACCCATTAACTTGGAGTCGAAAGCACCACCACGACAATAGTTT
>CAZDXY010000003.1:0-22217 GCA_964509385.1 uncultured Rikenellaceae bacterium | reverse complement strand
CAGAATAATGCGAGCTTTAACTCCGGTTAGTGCTGATGGTAGTTCAATGTAGTTAACTTTTCCAAAAAGGCCTCCCTTTTCCTTGGGTTCGTTTTTCCATGTTATTCGGAAGAGGTTAATGGGATTGATCTCCCATAAACCAACGCTTTTTAGACGTTCTTTTAAATTGTGAGGAATCTTTTCAGGATTTCGTTGTTGTTCAAATGTAGGAAGAATAATTCCCCGTTCTTTAAAACGTTTTACAGCATTCTGCAATGCTTTCACATTGTTTATACTGTCAATTAAATGAATCATAGAAGTTTATTTAAGTACTGAATGAATATGAATCAAAAACATTATTTGGACAAAAATATAAAATTACATGCACAAATTCTATGTAAATTTAAAAATATAGAATAATTTACTATAAATTTGTAAAATAATGGAATTAATGTATTTTTAATTTATTAAACAAACATCATAAAAAAGATGAATGCTATAAAGAATATTGATAATGTTGATCGAAAGTTACTAAATATTCTTCAACAAAATAGTCGTGTTACCATTCGGGAATTGTCAGAAAAGTTGGAGCTTTCTACTACACCAATTTACGAAAGGATCAAAAAACTAGAAAAAAATGGCATCATCAAGAAATACATTTCCATAATTGATCCTAGGTATATTGGAAAGAAGTTGACCGTTTATATTTCAGTTTCGCTGCAAGATCATGGCAAGGAGTCGATAGAAACATTTGAAAACCAGATGAATTTACTCGATGAAGTGATGGAATGTTACTATATCTCGGGTAATTACGATTTCTTACTTAAGGTACAATGCTATGACATGGAAGATTATCACCAATTCATAATACAAAAATTTTCGACTTTTAAGAACATTACCCAATTTTACAGTTCTTTTGTTATTGCTGAAGCAAAATTGAAATATGATTATAGGTTGTAAAGACAAAGTATTATTTCTTTCTCATGAATAGTGCAAAAATTGTTTTTATATGCTATATTTACTTTCTCGACTCTCTCCTTATTAGACAATGAATATTGATTTACTAAATAAGCTTTTCTCCGATTTGAAGCAAGATGATTTAAGCTATGCTTACACGGGTTCATTTTCCGACACACTCACTGTAAGAATGATAGATCTTGCCCGTTATAAAATTGAGTCAAAAGGATTAAATGCTGGTTTGAAGAATAAGGTCAGCTTTTTAATGGGTGAGTGTTACCAGAATATTGTACGACATGGAATTATTTCGTCTGAAACAAATAAATTTCAAGAAAAGTCAAATTTTTTATTCTTAAGAATAATTGGTAACAATTATTACATTACCTCTGCCAATCCTGTTCAAAACCAATCGATACCAGCCATAAAATCAAAGCTCGATAGGATCAATAGTTTATCTCAGGATGAGTTAAAAGAGCTACAAAAGCAGATACTATCAAAAGGAGAACTCAATGAAAAGGGGGGTGCTGGAATAGGAATCATTCTTATGGCCAGAAAAACAGAGCAGAAATTAGCCTATCGTTTTGTTAAATTAAATGATGACTTATCAATTTTTTATCTTCAGGTCAAACTTCAAGAGGAAGGGGTTGATAAAGAAGAGAATAGCATAAATGTATCAATTGATCAAACCATTAATTTACATGATAGTTTGGTAAGTCAGGGAATACTCTTAATGCATAAGGGTGATTTTTCAAAAGAAACCTTTTTGCCAGTTATTAAAATGATTGAGGGCAATTTTGCGAACAAATTTGAGAATTCCTTTATTAGCACAAAACTTTATCATCTATTGGTTGAGATTCTTCAGAATATATCAAAGCATGGTTTTAAAAAGGATGGTGTAAATAACGGTATTTTCACAGTAGGATGCTTTGATGAGCATTTTGCCATAGGATCGGCCAATTATATAGAGAATTCAAAAGTTGAATTCTTAAGAAAACGATTGGATGATTTAAGAAAACTATCTCAACTTGAGTATGATAAACTTTATAAAGAGAAGTTGAAGTTAGTTATTGAGCAAAGCGATGAAAACATTGGGTTGGGGTTAATTGATATTTTTCGTTATTCAAAATCACTCGAATATCGTTTGGAAAACCAGGCTGAAAACTATCTTTTCTCTTTTGTTGCAACAATTAAGTAATCTAATCATCACATTTTTTTTCAAAAAGTGTTTTCAAATTTTGGGACAGATTAATTTTATTAAGAGTTTTTCCAATGGGAGTGGGAGCTAAACTTTCTAATATTTACATAGACCATTTTTTTCTTAATATATAGTGAAAATGGTTAGAATTAATAAGATATAAAATAAATCTTTAACTATGAAAGTTATGATGCGATTCTTGTGCTTAGCATTGATAATGACGTTGTTAGCATGTAACGCTGAAGTTAATGAAATACCCAATGTTTCTTCAGGAAGAATAGAGAGAATTAGTAACCTTTCATCAAAGTATGTTGATACCAGAAATATTGATATTTGGCTTCCTGAAGGTTATTCCACTGAAAAAAAGTATGCTGTAGTTTATATGCACGATGGACAAATGCTCTTTGATAGTACAAAAACATGGAACAAGCAGGAATGGATGGTTGATGAAATATTAACAAATCTTTTTAGGAAAAATAATATTAAAGAGTGCATCGTAGTTGGAATATGGAATAATGGAGAATATCGACATTCAGAATATTTTCCCCAACGTATAATTGAGGAAATACCTATTGAAATCCGTGAATTATTAATTAATAAAAATTTGAAAGGTAAGCCACAAGCTGATAACTACTTAAAGTTCTTGATTGACGAGTTGAAGCCATTTATTGATAACAATTTTGCTACATTACCCGATATAGATAATACTTTCATTATGGGCTCCAGCATGGGTGGAATAATTTCAATTTATGCAATTTGTGAATATCCAAATATTTTTGGAGGTGCTGCTTGCCTATCAACACATTGGCCCCTTATAATTTCAAGGGAGGCGGAGGAAAGTAAAACGATAAGTCAGCTTTTTCAAGATTACCTAAAGTTAAACCTCCCAAAATCTGAAGGGAAAAAGATATATTTTGATTATGGAACAGAAACTTTAGATAGTCTTTACAAACCATACCAAACCCTAGTTGATGAAATTATGGTAAATAGAGGGTATAATGAGGATAATTGGATAACAAAAGAATTTATTGGTGATGATCATTCTGAGAGTTCATGGAGTAAGAGGTTGGAGATCCCTTTTCAATTTATTTTAAATTAATAGTTTTTTTTTTAACAATATATTTATTTTTAATTTAACTTGCATAAAAATTAACAGCTTTACAAAAAATGGATGTTTGCTCTTCTATCAATTTGTTTGATGAACTTCGAGATGACGAACTAAGTTTTGCCTATGCCGGATCATTCTCCGATTCAATTACCCATAGAATTGTTGAACTTACTCAATACAACATTGACTCAAGGGGTAGTTTCAGCAAGTTAAAGAATAAGATTAGTTTTCTAATGGTAGAATGTTATCAAAACATTGTCCGCCATACAGATTCAAAACAGGATCAACCTGATCCAAAAAATCAGGCAAACGCCTTTTTTGTGAGGAGCATAGGTAACGTCTTCTTCATATCTTCAATAAACTATATTGATAATGAGGCAATACAAAATGTAAAGGAAAAGCTTGATAGAGTAAATAGCCTATCATCAGATGAGCTAAGGTTGCTTCAGAAACAAGTTCTTGCGAAGGGAAGATTATCAGAAAAAGGAGGGGCAGGACTAGGGATTATTGAAATGGCAAGGAAATCTGGACAAAAAATTGATTATGATTTTGATAGAATAGATGATCATTATTCGCTTTTTTTCCTTCACCTTAAACTTCAACTTGAAGATGTAAATGAGGGAACACATATACAGGATGTTACCATCCAAACGATGAAGGTCTTATATAGTAAACTAATTGCAAGTAAAATATTGATCATGCATAAGGGAGATTTTTCAGAACAATCAGTTCTCCCGATTATTCAGATGATTGAAAATTTCAAAAAGCATACTGAATTGCAAGTTGGCAAAAAGAGACTTTTTCACATTTCTGTAGAGATGCTTCAGAACATCTCTCAACATGCCCATAAAAAGAATGGAATAAATGAGGCTATTTTTACTCTTGGAAAGATAGATGATAGTTATATCATCAGCACAAGTAACTACGTTGAGAAATCGAAAGTTGATTCGCTTAAAAATCATCTTAAGGAATTAAAAGGTTTATCAAAATCGGAGTTGGATATGTTATTCAAAACTAAGTTTCGATCTTTGAATGAAGAAAACGTTCATGGCGTGGGATTAGGATTAGTGGATATATCACGTAAGTGCCATTCATTCGATTACTCATTTAACCATTCAGGTGAAAACCCATTGTTTTCCCTATTTGTAAGGGTTTAATTAAACATATCTGCTATAAAAAAAGGCTGTCCATTATATCGGACAGCCTTTCTAATTAACTCACAAACTAAACCTAATATGAAAAAAACATGAAAGCGAATTTCCTATTAACCTGTTTATTTATGATAGAATTTAATAATCACCAGTTTTAGTATCCCACCACACTTTTGTAGTTGGAAGATCTATTGCTCTATAAGGTTCATAGTTGTTAGGATTCTTTGCAATTTCAGAGCTGGGGTAAACCCACCTGTTTGAACGGTACTTAAACCTTGGGCTTGAATCATCTACGTCCGCAGGCAATTGCGGAAGTTTTGACCTGCGTAACTCAGCGTAAGCCTCTTCTGCTTGCAGGAATCCAAGATGAATCCATTTTTGGGTCATTATTTTTTCCAATCCTGCTGTTCCAGCTTCGTATGCAATTGTTGGTTCTGCAAGAAAAGCAACTATATCTGCTTCAATGGGCAATTCCAGCGGGTTTTGATTTAAATTACCATTTCTGACCCCATAGTAGTACTCAATGGAGAGCCTGATTCCGTTTTCATACTCCGTTTGAGCATTTCCTGCGACAAATCCTCTATTATAGGCTTCGGCTTTAATAAACGATACTTCTGAAGCTGTTATGAGTGAAGATGGAATGTAGTCGTTGAACATGAATGTTGCTGAGTCCATTCTTGAAATCATTTCGGTATTAATCATAGCCTCTTCCTCTGCAGATGTCCACAAACAATCGAATCCTCTATAGTTGCCATCGCTTGCTTTTGTAAACAATGGTTCAACGCGGGGGTCGATGGGTATTGTATCTATACCATCGATTTTTGACATTTTGCTATACATCAGTCCGTTAGCCCAATTATTGCTGTAGTGAAAATACCTGAAAGCCCCAAGAATACCATCGCCATGTCTGTTAGTAATTGTTAGTAGATCGGGAGCTTGTGCTTTTAAAGCAGTATTTTGAGCGTTGGTCTCAATAATTGGGTATTTGGTAGGATTACCCAATACTTCTGTGATAATAGCATCAGCTTTTGTTTGATTTACCTCGGATATTCTTATGGCGAAACGTAATCGCATTGAGTTCACAAACCTTTTCCAGTTATCGATATTACCGTTAAGTAGCAGGTCTTGTTTTTTAAGCAGGTTTACCCAATATTGATTAAGGCCCTGATCATAAGAATCAAGGTAATCAGCTGTTGCCTTTAGTTCATCAATACACCAGGTGTAGATTTCTTCTTGGGTATCAAACTTTGGATAGATAACCTGATTGTCAGGGTCGCGTAGCAAACCTGCTTCGCTAAAGGGAATGTCACCAAAGAGGTCGGTAAGTTTTTGGGTCTCGTAAATAGTAAATACTTTGGCAAGCTCTAAAAACAGTTTATACCCATCCTTCATGTTATCATCAAGTTTGCTGTAAAGTATTTGCATCTCTCGGTAGGTGGATAACGTGGGTCTGTAGTACAGTTTAGCCCATCTGTCACCGACATATAGATCTTGCTGTTCGTACCTACCTCTTGAATTATATGAGAATCCTGTTGCGTGGGTTAGATTTGCAATAGTGCTAAAGTATTGAGTAAAAACATACCAGTATGTAGGACGAAAAGATGGATTCTCGTTAGTAACCAAATAAGTAAACATCCACTCAATCTTGGTATTTGGAGTTTTCTGAGGACTTGCATAGTACTCCTCCAACTTATCCTGACACGAAATGGCTAATAGCGAAACTATAAGCGGTATGAATATTATTGTTTTAATTTTTTTCATCTCAGTAAAATTTTAATGAATTAATATGAGTTAAAACGAAAGTCTGGCAGCAAATCCCCAGGTACGTGTGGGTGGTACAAAGCCATACTCAATACCCTGTTTATACCCTGTTGTACCCACTGCAGACTCGGGATCGATATTGGGAACATTTTTCCAAATGTAGAATAGGTTACGACCAATTAGCGAAACCATTAAGCGCTGAACTCCAATTTTATTGATGTATTTTGATGGCACATTGAAATTTAAAGCCAACTCACGGAATTTAATGTAAGAATTGTCATATATGGCATATTCGTGGAATCCATACTTCCAGTAGTACATGTTTATCCAGTAGTCGGCGCTCGAAATAATTGTTTCATTGGGTGTACCATCCTCATTCACTCCATCTAGAATCATACCATCCCAGAAAATGCCATCGAAGGGTGTTCCATCGGAATTAGTTCGGCCATTGTACTTGTTTTGGCTATCAATAACGTTTGTTCCAGGAATTATTTGGCCGGAATTGTTTATCCAATAGGGCAATCCTCCGCTTTCTTGATCACGATAATCGAGGGTGTTATCGAGTTTTCCACCATTCATACCGTAGTAGTTGGTCATAGAAAGAATGTCTCCACCAATCCTATAGTCAATCAGGAAATCAAGTGAAATACTTTTATAGGTAATTGTATTTCCAATACCACCAATAAACTTTGGGGTTATGTTACCAACGGAAATCATTTGCGACTCATCCCTAACCCAGTATCCTTCACCATCAACAATCTTTCTACCTTGGTCATCCCGAAGGTGGGAGTATGTTAGAATCTCACCATAGGGTTTACCCTCCTGTGCAACGATAAGAACAGAGCCGGCACCCTCCCAGTTCAACTCAAGGTACTCAACATCGTCAATTAGTTTCTCAACCCTATTCTTGTTCCATCCTCCATTTAGAGCAAGAGTCCATTGTAAGTTAGAGGTTCTTACAGGAACTAGTGTTAATCCTAATTCGATACCCTGATTAGATATTTTTCCTACATTGGTTAGCATTTTTGAGCTTCCTGTGGAAGAAGCAACGGTTTGTTGAATGATTAACCTGTCGACTATATTCTTATAATATCCAACATCGAGCATAATTCTGTTATTGAATAACCTTGTATCGAGTCCAAACTCGTACTCAGTTTTCTTCTCAGACTTAATCCTGTCGTTACCATAATCGTAATCGAAATATGAGTATGGAACCGAATTTATTGTACCCTGATTATAAGCATTATTGGCTATATACATACCAGGGCTATTTCCAACCATACCCCAAGCGAGTCGTACTTTTGCCAAATCAAAGTAGCTGGGGAGGGATAGAGCCTCATTAAGCAAAATGCTTGAGTTGAAGGAAGGATATGTGAAACTATTATCAGCTGGTGGTAGAAACGAAGTGTACTCGTGACGAAGAGTGATCTCAGCAAAGGCCCATTCCTTATATGCTAGATTTGCAAATGTGTAGTAAGCATAAGTCAATGCATAGGTTCTTCTTGCATCAGTATTTTTGTTGCTGTTAACAGAATTATTGATACTAAACCAATTTTCCTGAACCAAACCCCCGTTTGTACCGGCATAGGTGTATTTTGACTCGTCATACTTGGCAGTGAATGCTGCGTTTAACGAAAAATCTATATCTCCAAAGTTTTGCTTAAAGGTAATAATTCCCAGTCCGTAATTGGTTTTGAACCTTGAATTGGAAATGGAGTAAGAGCCCGAATTGCCAATATGTGCAGGAACTGTATTCTTTTGCATGTTCTCAGTATTATAAGCATTTAAATCTGTACCGAGTTGTACCTTAGCACTTAACCATGAAATAGGATTGTAAACAACTGATGAGGAAGCTACCAACCGGTTCGTTGTTTCAATGAAATTGTTCTCAAGTTGATTCCATAGGATACCCGACATGTAACCAGCTGATGAAGGAGCATAGTATAAGAATTCATCAGGGTCTGTTGCAACTGTTGTAGTGTATTGATAGCCTTTTGATGTTTTGTATAGTTTTTTAACCAGATCAGCTTTTTCAGACCGGTTGTATTGGTATCCAGATAAACCGTCAGTGATGATTGGGCGATTTTTCACGCTTATATCATAGTAGTTAACAATCAAATCTGTGGTAAGTTTATCTGATATCTTCATGTTTGTGTTGAGAGAGAATGAATTCTTATCATGGTTTCCTCCCACCTGTATGGGAGTTGATTCATCCCTTGTAAAGGAAAAGCGAAAAGATGCATTATCCGAACCCTGAGTAACGGATACATTATACTTTTTGTTTGTACCAGTTCTGTAAAGGTCTCTAAAGTTGCTGGGTTGGGGAGTTAAATTTCTGAATTCACCATCCCACCAAAGTACATCTTGTCCGGTCATTTTGGGACCAAAGTTCCCCCAGGCATTATTCCATGCTCTAATGGCTGGACGCTCAGTTCTTGGATCAATAATTGTTTCACCTACCGTAACGGGTTGACCCTGGAACATATTTGATCTGTAGGTTAGATTAGTTATAAAACCATCGGCAGTACCCCCTACATTTAAGAAATAATACATTCCATAACCCGGTCCATAAGTATTCTGCCAGTTAGGTTCAAAAGCCAGATTATCCCATGTATTTGCTATCGAAACATCAACGCCTAAGCCTTTTTTTGCACCTTTACCGCTTTTGGTAGTAATCATTATCACACCATTCATTCCATCTGAACCATATAGGGCACTAGCCGATGCACCCTTAAGTATTGATATATTCTCAATATCTTCAGGGTTGATATCAAGTATTCCATTCCCCTCAATACGAGCACCGCCCCAGTTATAGTAATCATTGGCTTCGTCGTTTCTAAAAGGAATGCCATCAATAATTATTAAAGGTCTGTTCTTACCTGTAACAGAATGCCATCCTCGCACATTAATCGAAACAGCTGATGTTGATCCTCCAGGAGCAGCTTGAATCCTGACTCCTGATGCTTTTCCATAAAGTGCAGCACCAAAGTTTGGACTAGCTACTGATGTAATCTTCTTAGAATCTATATAGCTTACAGCATAACCAAGTGATTTTTCAGCTCTCTTTATACCCAAACCAGTAACTATAACTTCTTCCATCTGGATTAAATCGGGCAATAAAATCATGTTGTAAACACCAGAGGTTTGTATCGTAACCTCTTTGGGAATCATTCCAAGGAAAGAAAACTGTAGAACAGCTCCTTGAGGAACTTCAATGCTGTAGTTTCCATCGATGTCGGTTGTTGTACCTTGTGTAGTACCCTTTATTACTATGGAAACACCAGGAAGAGAAGTTCCATCGAGTTGACTGGTTACCTTACCGGTAACCCTGAGGTTCTGAGCATTTATGCTACTGATAAAGAACCCCATGCACATTAAAAACAGTAAAATTTTTCTTTGCATTTCGTTTAGGGTTTGATTTGGGTTAAACTTTACTTTTAGTTGAAGAGCAATTAATTGTTTACTTATTGATTTCTACTTAATGCAAATTTAATAAATAACTAAAACGATTTAGTATTTTTTAATATATTTTTTAATTTTTTTTAAAAAAAAATATTTAAGTATCAGTGAAACAGAATTGTAAAAAAAAATGAGGATTATTTTATCAAAATCAATAATTCAAAGTTTTAATATATAGAAAAAGGATAGAATATTTCTATATTATATAATACATAGCAGTGATTCAGATAGATGATCATGAGAAAAGAGGGCGATACCGGAAGATTTGGCTTTGTAAGCAATTTCAATTGCTTTTATAAGTTCTTCAGGTTTTAATGAGGGGAGAAATAGACCTGCGTAAATCGGTTTAGGGTTTTCCAAATCTGCTATTTGCATTTTTATATTTTCGCCAATCCATTCAAGGGGAGCGTTGTAAAAATTGTGGTAAAGCATAGGAAAAAAACCATCGAGGTTCCACTTGAACCATTGTTGGCGAACGCTTTCCCAATTGGGAAAAACGGCAGCAGTGATCTTTTTACCTTGACTATTTACTATTGGAACCAATTCATCGTTTACCAATTTAGTAATAGAATTGTATCGGAACTGCCTCCAAGAATCATTGGCAGAGGGTTCAGTTAGGTCTTTTAGTGGATCTATACCCGTTTCGAACTTGAACTTATCCCTACAAACCTTGCAGTAGCAGTAGTCGAACTGTGGGTACTCCTTATCCTGTATTACATGATATTTGGGTTGAAGTGCTGGGGCAATTATAACATCGGGGTAGCGAATATAGTCAAGATGGATGCCATCCAGACCGGAAACATTTGAAAGTATTCTTACATTGTTCAATATGAATTCCCTAACATCTGGATTATTTGGACACATAAATTTATAGTATCCAACGTAGGCTGGGTTCGAAAATGATGGTTGACCAAGACCATTAATAGCATAAAATTCAGGATTATTTTCGATGTAGTAGGGGTTGTTGTTGGGCATGATCCAAATCCAGGCATGAACCTCAATACCCGCTTTTTTACCAATCCTTATTAATGTTTCAAGTAGATTTTCTTCAAGGGGTAGGTTAGGAGTTTTGTACCATGCTTTGTGGCTGTTGTAAACCTGTATAAGGATTGCATCGATGCCATGCTGTTTTAACCTGTCGAAGCGTTTATGCCATTCTGTTAACGAGAGGCCTGTTTCTGGAATAAGCCATACCCATTTTTTGAATGGTTTTTTTGTTTCTCGCCAATAGCAGGATGAATTAAAACCAGCGGTTGAGGCAATACCCATGCTTAAGATACCCATTCTTTTTATGAAGTCTCTTCTTTTCATGGTAAAAAATCTAATGAATCATCAACCTAAGGTGCAGGCATTGTTTGATGCTAAATAGAAAATGCTGTGCCATAAATATGAAGAATGAATATGTATTACTATGCTGGTATTTGAAGTAGAAAAAAGTCATAAATTCAATATTCATAGTTCATTAAAACTTACTTTCGCAAAAACTGGCAGATGATCTGAGGGGAATCGTTGATCTTCGGAATCAGATAAATTGGCGTACTTAATAACATTAATTCTTTCGTTTGTAAAAATAAAGTCAATACGCTGATCAAGCGTGCTGTTGAAATCAAAGGCATTCCATGTGCCAATGGGGCCGTAAGGGGGCTCATCGGAAACTAAATACGAATCAAAAAATTTTTCAGCTATCGTTTTAATCGGATCAGAATTGGGTGATACATTAAAATCACCGGCAAGAACCAGAGGATAACCCTGAGCAATTTCATTGATTTTGTGTATGATGAGTTGAGCAGAGTTTTGTCGGGCAATTTCTCCAACATGATCAAAATGTGTGTTGAAAACAAAGAGTTCAATACTATTAGCCAAATGTTTTAGCTTTACCCAGGTGCAAATTCGGACGCAAGCTGCATCCCAGTCTATGGAAGGGACATCGGGAGTATCCGACAGCCAGAACCAACCAGAGTCGAGGAGTTTAAATTTTTGATTATCGTATAGAATAGGGGAGTACTCCCCCTGCTGTTTTCCATCATCACGACCCACCCCAACCCAACTTAAATTAGGTAGTCTTTTATCTAAATCGATTAACTGATGGTGTAATACCTCTTGAAGGCATGCTATGCCCACATCGTGAAACCTGATCAGTGCCGCCACTTTTTCCTTGCGGTTTGACCAAGAGTTCAGTCCATCATCAGGATTATCGAAACGGATATTGTAAGATAATAGGTTGATGGATTCATCCTCGCTATAGTGATTGCATGATGAAAATATGGTGATAATCAGTGCCCATATCAGAAGGGCAGCCAATTTTAATGTTTTCATAGTCTTATGATTTTTCCTTATAAAAATATACTTAATACTTGTATTAACCGACCATCCCTTCCATAGTTTCTTTCAGCTCTCTTGCATGAACAAGGAATTCATCTACTTTCATTTCTTTAAGAAATTGCATGCCATGAGCAGAACGAAATACTTGTAATTCGCTTTGGTAAAAGAAGTCTTTCCCCAGAAGAAGTTGGATATCTTTAAGCTGCTCAACCCATATTTTTGTGGCAAGATCGCAAAACTTACCTTTCAACTCATGGCTTGGGAATGATGCATCAACCTGACTTATATAGCAATGGTTGAAAGCGTCCTTCATGGCCGACATAGCGTTAAGGGAAACCGGGAAAATAGTGTTAACGTCTGCAGCATGAAAACGGTACCAAACATTTCGGTATCCCCAAATACGTAAACCTGAAATATCAGCTTCTTCCCTCCAAATTCTTAAGGCTTCGGCAATGGCTTGGAGAACTTTATAGTGTGTATCGGGACCGCTTCCCTCGGGATCAAAGGCCAGGCTAAGTACGGTTGGTTTTACTCTTCGGAGTAATTCGAGAATTGGAGTCACATCCCGAACCTGTTCGGGTTGATCGGTAAAAATATCGCCCTTGTAAAACCCTAATCGAAGATGGTTCACATTTTTTACCTGAATGCCGTAATGTGCCCATACCAGTTCCTCTTCAAATTCACGGATCATTCCCTTGAGCCTTTGTACTTTTGGTGGATTCTTCTCTCCATCGTAACTTTTTCTGAGTATCGAAAGAACTTCGTTAATCGAATCTCTTAGCTGATCCTTATCTTTAACCCTGTATATCTCGGTAAGCGCTCTTACCACCCGATGGCATATTCCCCTTCGACGTTCGTGTTCTTCCCCAGCAGCAACCTTGTTAAGGTAATGGTATACGTCCTTATCGTGCTTGTACTTATAACCACTTTCAAAGAAATCGGGGTATTCTATCATTTGTATCAAACCCAGATCAAGTAACTTTTTGGTATCCTGCAATAGTTCAACTACAAAGCGATTGGTGACAGCATTAAAGCCTGATGTCATAACGGCAAAGTGGAATGTATTTGATACTTCGCGAATATGCTTAGCTATGAAAGGAAGTATTGCCAGCATTATATCATCGTGATGGGGACCTGTATGCAGAAAAACCTGATTCGTTTCTTTTTGTATTCCCCTTTGCATTTTTTCCAAGATGCTTTTAAAAACAGTGTCCACAGCCATTTCCTTGTTGGGAATAAGTTTGCAGAATCGATGGTTCTCAAAGTCATCAACCATAAGCCTGTTCCCGTACTTATCGTACTCTTTACATACATCAATGATTGCACGATCGGTTTTTTCTTGTGCCCAATCCCCATCAGTATAGTAGCGGTTAAGGCTGTCGGATAATTTTGATGCAGCACCTGAGGTAAGATAAAATCTGCTGTGCCTTAATCTTTGCAGCGCTGTGGCAGGGTATAGGTTAACCATTTCTTGCTCAATGGAGTTTTTAACGATATCTGCTTTCGCTTCGCCACCGGCAAATATTATGGCCACCGCATCGCGATTATAGGTTATTGTTTCCAATCCAATGGTGATTACCAGCCGATTACTTGAAACCTCTATCCCACCCAAATCCCCTGCTGCAACTGCCTGGGTTTCGAAGTTTGTTTGTGTTAATCGTGTGGTGCTGAACAAATCGCTACCTTTTGTATTGAAGGCAATATGGCCATCCGGTCCAATGCCCCCCAGAAAAAAGCCAATGCCTCCTTTGTCCCTGATCTTCTGTTCGTAACGGCTGCACCATTCGTCGATTATAAAGATAGAATCACGTTGGATTTGTTCGAACGAGGATCTACATTCCCTATACCTTAGTGAAATATCAACATGGTAATCGGGGAAGATTTCACTAAAATGTTTTCCATCAGCCAAAAGAATTTCATCACAGTTAATCAGAAGTGCTTTCTCTTTCTTAAGACCTAATCCATTCATGTAATATTTCATCACATAGTGATAGAAACTGTTATGCTGTTTGGAGCTTATGGGGTAGAATTCATCAATTTGGACAAAGTGCAAATCACTCAATACCGGTTTTTTGCTGTATGTTAATCCAAACCGTTTTCGTAATTCTTTTCCGGTGGAATTGTCCCAGTTGGTAAGCAAATATTGTGTCCATTTGATAAAAAATTCAGGTGTTTTCCCTGTGGGAAGGCTAATGACACCATTTGGATTCTCAGATACCCATTCTAAAAATCTTAGGGCTGTAAATAGTCCGAGTTTTGGGAAGTTATCAACAACTATATATTGTATTTTAGCCTGACTCCCATCGAATTGCGATTGCCTCTCAAACATCCGCTCAACCTCAGTTAAGTTTGGCTTTGTTTGCTTTACGATAATGTCCCTCATCCTTCTCATTTGCATTTTTTTTTTTACTCAATAATTATTTCGTCAACAAATATGAATGCCTTTCCACCAGCACCTAAATGCCATTTTGGTATGGTACCATAGTTATTAGCAACAATCTTAATATATCTACCAGATGCTTTTACCTTACTGCCAATATCTTCAATTCTAATAGTGTAGTCATCATGAGGAGCTGTACTTTTTTTGGATATAACTTTTGTGAAATTGTGTCCATCGTCCGAAACCCAGAATGCAACATCCTTGGGCATCCATATCCAAGAGCGGATATCCTGTACAAAACCAGCGGCTAAATAGTTTATAACTTTGCTTTTACCCAAATCAACTATTGCCTCAAAGTCAACTCTGTCGTAACCTTGCCAACCCCCTAATCGCCAGTTTGGATTTCCTCGAATTCCATCGATAAGGGCCTCTGGCCCTCCTCCATGATAGTTTGGATGGTAGGCATTTACAATTTCAATTTTTCTTGATAGGTCGATTTTTACAAAACGTGCTTCAATGGGAAAGCTGTATCCCATTTCATTATTAAATGCCCTTGCCTTTAGTGTGGTTGCTTTGTCAAGGCTTACAGGGCTTTGGTAAAGTATCGACTCTTTGGTTGGCTCACTACCATCGAGTGTATAGAAAACCTTGCAATCGGGAACAATGGTTCCAATGGTAACCATTACCGTATCGCGAATGCGATGGTCGTCAGCCACGATATAGGGTATGGGTAAAAGCAAATCGTCTTGAATATGAGTGAATGGCACATCTTTATCTTGGATTCCCCATTGCTTGTTAGGGCGATTTCCCATTTCGAATTGTAAATGCCCACCGTTTATAATATCGGCATGGGATATATGCGATTTATTGTATTGATTTCCATTAAGTTTTGCCGATTGGATGTGGAAATTTCGGGGCGAAACCTTGTTGGCTGTTATTTTAAACACATTGCCATTTTCGAGAAAGATTTCTATCTCGGGGAACCAGGGTGTGCCGATTACATATTCAGGCATACCTGGTGTAACAGGGTATAAGCCCATTGCGCTCATGATCAGCCATGCCGACATCTGCCCGCAATCCTCGTTGCCACTAAGCCCGTCGGGCTTATGGGTGTATAGTTCATCCATAATCTGTCTTACCCGTTGCTGCGTTTTCCAGGGTTGGTTTACAAAGTTGTACAGGTATGCCATGTGGTGGCTGGGTTCGTTACCCTGAGCGTATTGCCCGATTAAACCCGATATGTCTTTTTGATCTTTACCGGTGATTTCGCTATCGGTTTCGAATAGTTCATCAATGAGGGCGGAAAATTTTTCCTTCCCTCCGTGCAGCTTGTATAATCCGGTGATATCCTGTGGAACGTAGAAGCTGTACTGCCATGAGTTGGCCTCGGTAAAGTGCCAATCCACGGTAGTGGGGTTGAATGGTGTGAGCCATCCTCCATTAATACGGGGGCGCATGAAGCCCGTTGAGGGATCGAAGATGTTCTTGTAGTACTGTGCCCTTTTGATATACTCTCTGTACAGATCATTGCGTCCCATTTCCTTGGCCATCATCGCAATACACCAATCGTTGTAAGCATACTCCAGGGTTTTGGAAATGGACTCATGCTCCTTATCACCTGGTATATGTCCATACTTTTGGTATGCTCCCAGTCCGAAATGATCGCGAGTTGCAGAATGAACCATTGCCTTAAGCGCATAATCTGCATTGAAACCACGGATTCCCTTCATGTAGGCATCGGCAATTACTGAGATTGAATGATTTCCAATCATGCAGTAGGTTTCGTTGGCTGCCAGCTCCCATATTGGGAGCAAACCACCTTTCTGGTACATGTTTAGCATTACCTTGATAAAATCGAGGGTTCGGGCTGTATCGATTATTGTCATAAGCGGGTGCCAGGTACGGTAGGTATCCCATAGGGAAAAAACAGTGTAATTTGAAAAACCTTCTGCAATATGCGTTTCCTTATCTATTCCTCTATAGCGATTGTCAACATCCATAAACGTATTGGGCTGTAAAAATGCATGGTAAAGGGCAGTGTAGAAAACCGTTTTCTGCTCTTCTGTTCCACCCTTGACCAAAATTTTTCTTAGCTCGGTATTCCATGTATCGTAAGTTTTTTGGCGGGTATCGTCAAAACCCCAGCCGGGTAGCTCTGCTTTAAGGTTTTTGTATGCTCCATCTGCATCAACAGCCGAAAGCGCTACCTTCACTTCGATGGATTCATTATCGCTTGTACCAAATCCAACAAAAGCTTTTACATTTTGTCCTCGTGCTTGAGAAGCAGAGGGTTGAAGTTCGTTGTTAACAGCAATTCCTTTGGTAGTGAAAGGTTTAGAGAACTCCATGTGGAAATACCAGATCATGTCGTTGGCCCAGTTTGAGGAGCGACGCATTCCGCGAATCTCCGTGTCGCTTATAATCTCAATCCACGAATCGATCACCCTGTCGCGATGCTCAAGGTCAATAACGATATTTGCCTGTGAGGTTTCGGGAAAAGTATAGCGATGATAGCCAACCCTTGTAGTAGTCGTAAGTTCGGCCAGAACTCCAGGTTTATCAAGGTAAACGCTATAGTAACCCGCCTGCGCTTTTTCATTCTTTTTTTCAAAGGGCGAAAGGTATTCGGTATTGAAAAATGTGGGCTCGCCCACAATAGGCATAAGGAGTATATCCCCATAATCGCCAACCCCTGTTCCGTTGAGGGCAGTGTGCGAAAAACCATAGATAACCGTATCGGAGTAGTGGTAACCTGATGCGCCATCCCAGCCACCCAGGCGGGTGTCGGGGCTTAGCTGAACCATACCGAATGGCAAAGTGGCACCCGGGTAGGTATGCCCGTGGGCATCTGTTCCAATGAATGGGTTAACGTATTCGGCAGGATTTTCTACCCTGTGATCGGTTTTGCAGGAAACGACAATTATTGATAAGCAAAGTACCGTTAAAAGTCTTAAATTTCTATTTTTCATGGTATTGAGTTTTATTATTCTCTTTTTTTGTGGCTAAATGATGAACTTTTAGCTGCTCATTGAATTCATCGTAGCCTAAATCCGAGCGACAAAACACAACGTATTCCTCGTTGGGGAACAGGTGAAAGAAATTATCGCTAAACCAGGCGTGGCTTTGAGTCAGGTAAAGTTGAACGTGCGCAGCAAAAGCATTGGCTTTTAGTTGGATATTGAATCCGTCGGATATTGGTTCAACCCTTGTGCTTATTTCGACCGATGGCAATTCCAGGTTGCCGTAAGGTTCGATAAACTTCTCGTTGGTGTAAATTTTTTTGTCTTTCGTTCTAAATATGCATTCAACTAAAGAGGATTTAGTGTTGATACCAGCAAAAAATTCGCTTGATTTCTTGGACAATACCATTTGAGAAGTGTTGGCTGCTAAAATAAGTTCACTTGAATAGACATTGGTTCTATTACCTGAAAAATCTACCAGATTAACTTCAACAATGCCATATGTTTCGGTTAGGCGGTCGGATACAACAAAAATCTCTACTACATCTTTGTAGTCAATAATTGATACTATTATGTCATTATAAAGATCCCTAACCCTGTACTGCAGAGCTTTCCAGTTGCCCAAGGCATCCGTTCCCGACCAGCTTGTCACGGGCCAGCAATCGTTAAGCTGCCAGTAAAGCGTTCCCATACATTGCGGTTTTGCCCTTCGGTGTGCCTCAATGGCTAAACCTATGCCTTTAGCTTGTATAAGCTGACTTTGGTAGATAAAGTCCTGAACTGTTTTTGGATATAGGTTTTCTCTTTCAAGGTATGTGTTTATGGTTTCATATCCGGTAGGATGCTTTTGGTGACATTTGAGCGAAGGAGAGAAAAGATAATCATCATCCTCTGATTGAAACTCCCGAATGGTTGAGATGGTTGGCATCGCCTGAAATCCATACTCGCTCATAAAGCGAGGTACCTTTTCAAGGTACATTTCGAAGGGTTGAACGCCCCACCAAACCCCCCAGTAATGGGAACTTCCTGCTTTCATGCTTTCTTCGCGTCCCCAACCATGCAAAGGTGATGTATGGAGGTAGAACCTTTGGGGATCGCATGTGCTGACAACATCGGGGAGCACACCGTGGAATACCCTTTTATACCCCTCCCAAATGGTAGCCGAGTCCTTTTTGGATATGCTGTGTGCTTTTTGCCAACCCCAGTTGTGCCATCCCTCATCTATTTCGTTGTTACCGCACCAAAGGGCGATGTTGGAATGATTGCGAAGTCGTTTTACCTGATATATGGCTTCCTGCTTAACGTTTTCAACGTAATCGTTGTTTTCGGGGTACATGGCACAGGCAAACATAAAATCCTGCCAAATCAGAATACCATTGCGGTTGCAAAGCTCATAGAAGATGTCCTTTTCGTATACTCCGCCACCCCATATGCGTAGCATGTTCATGTTCGATTCCACAGCCATTTTGATGATATCGTGGTACTGCTCATCGGTTACTTCACTTACGAAGGAGTGTTGAGGAATATAGTTGGCTCCTTTCATGAAAACCGGAAATCCATTTAGCTCAACGTATAACGATTTGCCATGCTCGTCATCCTTCATAATTGTTTGTAGAGTTCTAATCCCAAAGGGAATCTCTCTGGAGTAGCCAAAACCTTTTTCAGTTTCTAGCTCAACGATAAGATCGTAGATATTGGGCTCGCCCAAACCGTTGCACCACCATAGTTTGGGGTTGTTGATTGTGAAGTCAATGGTGTAATCCTTTTTTTCGGGAGTAATTGAGATAACCTGTCTTGTTAGAACCTTTTTGGTTTTTTTATCCATTACCTTTACAGAAGCCTTATCTTCAATATCCGAATGAATTTGAGCATCTACAGTTATAATTGCCTTATCGTTGGAAGTATCCTTAGTGAAAAGATGAATGTCAATTGCCTTAAAGCAATTTCTGACTTCCAGATAAACAGGTTTGTAAATGCCAGCAGTAATGAACCGTGGACCCCAGTCCCAGCCAAAATGGTAAGCTGCCTTGCGGGCAAACACCCAACGCCCACCGGGCAGGGGATAACCCAAGGCAATGGAATCTTCCAAAAATTTGTTGAGAGCCGAATGGAAGTGTACCTCTAAAATGTTACCATCTGCTTTTAAAACCTCGCTGCATTCTGCCTCCCATTTTCTGTGCATATTGTTAGCATGTAGCAGCTCTTTTCCGTTAAGAAATACATCGGCATAGGTATCAATACCCTCAAAAACAAGAAATATTTTGGAGTTTAATAGAGTGACCGAATCAACATTGAAGGTAGTTCTGTAAATCCAATCCTTTTCTCCAATCCATTGTAGCTCATATTCGTTGCAACCATAGAATGGGTTTGATATGGCACCGTTGTTTAACAGGTTGGTATGAACAGTCCCTGGAACTGATGCGTGAAGCCATTCAGGGTTATCCTTTCTGCTAAAAACCCAACTGGAGTTAAGCTCAACCTTTTGAAAGATAGGTTTCGATTGCTGTTTGCATGATGCAAAAAGTATAACAAAAGCAAAAAGGAATATTTGAGTAGGTATATTTTTCATTTTCAGTGCAATAACAGGTTTGTTACCTAATTCTATTCGTCATATAAAAAACCAATTCACCACCTTTCATAATATCGAAGTGGTTAATCCTGAAATTATTAATTTCTATTCCGTTAAGAGTGACTTTCTGTACAAAAACGTTTTCGGGGGATTGGTTTATGGTTTTAATTTTAAAAACCTTACCGTTTTCCAGATTTAGGTTTGCAGATACAACAAGTGGACTGCCTATGCTATAAAACTCCGATCCAGGGGCAATGGGGTAGAAGCCAAGGACACTAAAAATGTACCATGCGCTCATTTGACCCAGATCATCGTTACCACCCAGCCCATTAGGGGTTGGCCTGTACATTATGTTGCAAATCTTCCTTACAGTTTCTTGTGTTTTCCAAGGTTTTGCAGTCCAGTTATAGAGGTACGGAACATGATGCGAGGGTTCATTGCCATGCACATAGTTACCGATAATGCCATCGCGGGTAATATCCTCAGTTCCTTGGAAGTACTTTTCGGGTAATTGCATGGTAAAAAGCGAATCGAGATAAATTTCAAACTTCTCTTTTCCACCCAGCAAGCCTATTAAACCCTCCACATCATGGGGAACGTAGAGGGTGTAGTTCCACGAATTTCCCTCTATAAAACCCTGCCCGTGAGTATCGAGAACATCAAAATCCTTTTTGAATGTGCCATCGTAAATACGAGGGCGCATAAATCCTATTGAGCTATCGAAAACATTACGATAGTTCTGCGAACGCTTGGTGAAAGTGTTTTCCAAATGGCTCTTTTTCAATTTTTTTGCCATTTGGGCAATGGCCCAATCATCGTATGCAAACTCCAGAGTTTTCGAAACAGAATTGCCCGACATATCCTCTGGAACGTATCCAATTTGCATGTAATAGTCCAGACCATCGTACCAGCCATTATTTGCCGTTTGCACGGCAGCATCAAGGGCATGGTTTGTATCAAAATGACTGTTTCCTTTTACAATGGCATCAGCCAAAAGCGAAACGGAATGGTAGCCAATCATACACCAGTTTTCGTTGGCATAGTGCGACCAAACAGGTAGCATTTTATGAACGCTCTGGGAATAGTGTGCAAGCATGGATTTGATCATATCCACATTGCGTGATGGCTGGATTATGTTGAAAAGAGGATGTAATGCCCTGTAGGTATCCCATAGGGAGAATGTTGTGTAATTGGTGAATTCTTTTGCGGTATGAATGTTTTGGTCAAGTCCTTTATACTTCCCATCAACATCCATATAGATTGTAGGACCAAGAAAGCAATGGTAGAGTGAGGTGTAAAAGTTAACCTTATCATCATCGTTCAGGGTTTCAACCTCCACTTTTGCCAATTCTCTGTTCCATATTTCCTGGCTTTTTTGCTTTATCTTATCAAAATCCCAGTGCGGAGCCTCTACAATAAGATTACTAACAGCACCTCTGGTGCTAACCGGCGAAATGGCTACCTTAAGTTGGATTTGCTCGCTTTGATGGGTTTCAAAGTCGAAATGGCATTTTATTGCTCTACCTGCATTCTCTGGGAAATTGTTGTTTTGGTTGAACCTTCTCCAGAATCCTTTGTAAACAGGGTCCTCCTCATTCACTAATCCATAGGATTTGAATGGCTTTGAGAATGTAATGGCAAAAAAAACTGTACGGGTTCGAGCCCAACCATGGGTTTGCCGATAACCTGTAACAAGGGTATCGTTTTCAACCCTTACAAAAGTCCATACATTTTTACCCGGATAATTGTAAATACCATGCACCAAATCGACAATTATGTGCGATTGGTCCGATTTGGGAAAAGTGTATCGATGCATCCCAACCCTTGTGGTTGATGTTACCTCGGCATTTATACCATAATCACTAAGAAAAACCTGATAGTAGTTTGGTTGAGCAGTTTCATTTTGATGGGAAAATCTTGATCTGTAGCCGCTTTCAGGTTTAGAAGAAGTACCAGGATTAAGAAAAAGATTTCCAACGGTTGGCATAACAAGAATATCTCCCAAATCGGAATGGCCTGTTCCGCTAAAGTGGGTATGGCTAAAACCAACAATTGTGCTGTCGGTGTACTGATATCCAGCGCAGTACTTATACACTTCGGCGTTATACTTGCCATTAATGGCAAAAGGAATAGTATCGGTATCGGGGCTTAGTTGAACTGATCCAAAGGGTAGCGTTGCACCTGGATATGTATGACCCATCCGTTCGGTCCCAATAAAAGGGTTAACCCATTCTAAATAATTCTGTTGATTAGATGTTTGACTAAAGGCTGTAAGTATTGATAGCCCGTTTATAAGAATTATTTGAATTGATCTGGTCATGTAATTTTATTTAGTGCATAGGCATATGCACCAATGGCAACCGCTTTGCTTGTACC
>CAZDXY010000002.1:9242-75242 GCA_964509385.1 uncultured Rikenellaceae bacterium | reverse complement strand
TATTTTGTAAATACTTGATTCAATGGAATGTCCTTAATATAATTTAAAATGGTACTGTTTCCTTCACCTGTTGGCATCGGCCGATGCCTTGATTTTTTTGCAAAGGAATATCCAATAAGCACGAAAGTCGTCTATTTTTCGATAGGCTCAAAATGACAACATTCTAAATATCAATATATCACAATGACAGGCAATGCTTTGAATTTGCCGAAGCGTTGAAGTGAAAAAAAAAGAGGCTTTAAGCACAGCCTCTTCATTTTATGTCGAAAAATCCTATCTAAAGCCCTTCGGGTAATTCAACAGTGCTAACATCAACTGTAATATCAATAAGGCGCTGAGCAACTTCATCGGTCATGCTCTCCTGATAGCGTCCACCAATATGCTTAGCAAAGAATTTTTCCATGGCCGCAATGAATGCCATTTGGTTTACCGGACGAGCAAATCCATGCCCTTCATCGGGGGCTTTTAGGTACTCAACCGGAAGACCTCGTTCGCGAAGAGCAACCACAATTTGCTCCGATTCTGCTACTTTTACTCTAGGATCGTTCTGACCCTGAACCACCATAAGTGGAGCAGAAATCTTATCGGCTGAGTTAAGTGGCGACTGCCTTTTTATCTGTTCAATACCCTCTTCGGTAGTTGGGTCACCCATACGTACATAAAAACTTTTACGCATAGATTCCCAGTATGGTGGAATTGAGTTCAGTAGGGTAGTCAGGTTCGATGGTCCCACCGATGAAACTCCGCAGGCATAAACATCAGGAGTAAAAGCAAGGCCTGCAAGTGTTGCATAACCTCCATATGATATTCCAAATATGGCCACCTTCTCCTTATCAACAATACCCTGATCTATCAAATATTTAATTCCCCAGGTAATATCATCCTGCATTAATTCGCCCCACTGGTTATTACCTGCATTCAGGAAGGACTTCCCAAATCCTGTTGAACCCCTAAAGTTTGGTTGTAATACAGCATAACCACGATTGGCAAGAAACTGAGCATAAGGGTTAAATCCCCAGTAATTTCTAGCCCATGGTCCTCCGTGAGGATTTACAACCAACGGCAATTTTTTCCCCTTTTTCCCCTTTGGCAATGTTAAGTATGCCTGTATTTCAAGTCCATCAGATGATGGATAACGTATACTTTTTACGGGTGAAAGATTTTCGGATGGCAAATCGGGACGCAATGTATACTGAAAAGTTGCCTCTCCCTTGCTCATATCATATAGATAAACTATTCCCGGATTAGTATCGGACCATACATTTACAAGCCAAAATTGTTCATCGCTGGTTGGACTGAATAAACTAATTTCCATGCCACTGAATTTATCTTTTAACTTTTTATAGTGGGATTCAAATTCAGAGTTCTTAAAATACCTACGGGTAAATTCATCGGTATAGCTTGTAAATAGCACTTCAAAGGTTTTATCAGATATTATTATACCGCCAAAATCAACTTTTCCTTCGGGATCTCTTTCCATAAATTCCAACTCTCCTGTTTCTATATCCATTAGGTATAGCTGGCTAAGATCTACATCATCACCAACGTTAGACGTTAAATAGAAATAGCGGTTATCCTTAGTGAATGCAATGGGATTGGCATTCTCAAAAATATTCCAGGAGTACAGAAGGGTTTCACCCTTTTTATCCATACGCCAAAGTTCATTTGTTCCATCCTCTTTTGAACGGGTTGCCATTCTGAGGTTGTCATTCCAATCGAATATCCATCCGGTATAGCGATTGGTGTTCTTTCTCAGCAACGTTAGCATTCCTGTTGATATCTTTAGGCTATATAGATCGTGCCAGGCTTTATCCCGATCATTTAAGCCGATAAATAGTAAATCTTGATCAATTCTAGAAGCGTGGTAGATCATTGCAACCACATCCTTAAGATTGGTCAAATTCCTGGCCTCAGGAATAAGATCTTTCGAAGCAGTAGCAGGATCAATGGCATAGATGTTATAATTCTCATCACCTCCCTGATCCTGAACGTAGAGAATATATTTGCCATCGCGCGACCAAAAGTATCCTCTTATTGGTCTTAGAGTTTCATTTGTAATGGGTATAGCATCTTCAAAAGCTGCATCCCTTGTTTTTACCCAAACATTTCGGGTTCCATTTAACGGTTTAAGAAACGAGATGTACAAACCATCGGGAGAGAGTTGTGCTCCTGATATTTCAGGGTTATCAAAAAAGAGCTCACGGTCAATTAAAGGGGGTAGTGTATCCCCGAATTTGGAACAACTTGAAAAGGCAAGAATTGTTACCAAAGCCAAAAGAATTAGGAATTGTTTCATGTGCTAATATTTTTAGGGTTAGGGTAAAGATAGATATAAAACAGAAATAAGTATTTTAAATATTCATAAAAAAGGCCATCCGTTGGACAGCCTTCATTATATTTTTAATTTTCAATTCTTCCATGGCAGTTCTTATACTTCTTGCCGCTCCCACAGGGACAGGGATCGTTACGTCCAACCTTTTTTTCAACTCTTACAGGTTCGCGGTTTCGTTCCTGAGTATTTTGTGCAGCCTGAAGAGCATCGGTACGGCTGGTTTCGTACTTGCTCATGTCGAGCTTACGCTGTTGACCAGCCTGCTGTACCTCATTGGGATAGCGTAAAGGAATATGTGCTTTCATTAAAATGGACACAACCTCTCGGTTAACCTTGTCGATCATGTTCTTGAAAAGCTCGTATGCCTCGAATTTATAGATTAATAAAGGGTCCTTCTGTTCATATGCTGCATTCTGAACACTCTGCTTCAATTCATCCATCTCGCGAAGATGCTCTTTCCAATGATCATCAATAATGTATAGTATTATTGTTTTGCTGAAGGAACGGCTAATCTCCTTAGCCCCCGATTCGTAAGCTTTCTTCAGGTTGGTTACAATCTGAAAAACCTTTTGTCCATCGGAAATGGGCACCACAATGTTCTCATATAAAGCTGATTGTTTCTCGTATACCTGTTTTATCACAGGAAAAGCCTGACGAGCCATGGCTTCCACTTTACGATCAAAATTTTCGAGGGCAGCACGGTATAACTTTTCGGTTAAAACCTCTGGCGATTCCTGAATAAACTCTTTTTCCGAGAAGGGTGCTTCAATGGAAAGGTTTCTAATAAGTTCAAGATTAAAATCCTGAAATTCCATGTTTCCATGAGCATCGTTAATAACAGCTGTTCCCACATCGTATAGCATATTGGCTATATCAACATCAATCCTTTCGCCATATAAGGCGTTACGACGACGCGTATAGATCACCTCACGTTGCGAGTTCATTACATCGTCGTACTCGAGTAAGCGTTTACGAATGCCAAAGTTGTTCTCTTCAACCTTTTTCTGTGCACGCTCGATCGATTTTGAGATCATGGAGTGTTGAATCACCTCACCTTCCTTGAGTCCCAGCCTATCCATAATACGCGCAATACGGTCGGAGCCAAAGAGCCGCATAAGGTCATCCTCAAGCGAAACGAAGAACTGAGATGTACCGGGGTCGCCCTGACGACCAGCACGTCCACGTAGCTGGCGGTCGACCCTTCGCGATTCGTGCCTTTCGGTGCCTACAATGGCCAAACCACCGGCCTGCTTCACTTCAGGAGTAAGCTTAATGTCAGTTCCCCTACCTGCCATGTTTGTAGCTATGGTAACTGTCTTGGCTCTACCCGCTTCAGCAACAATATCTGCTTCACGCTGGTGCAACTTGGCATTCAGCACATTATGCTTAATACCCTTCATCTTAAGCATTCGGCTAAGGAGTTCGGATATCTCCACCGAAGTTGTACCAACAAGTACCGGACGATTAGCATTCACCAGGTTTACAATCTCCTCTATAACGGCAACATATTTCTCTCTTTTGGTTTTGTAAACCAAATCTTCCTTATCGCTACGGATAACAGATTGGTTTGTTGGTATAACCACCACATCAAGCTTATAAATTGACCAGAACTCCCCCGCTTCGGTTTCAGCGGTACCAGTCATACCAGCCAACTTATGATACATCCTGAAATAGTTCTGAAGAGTAACAGTGGCAAAGGTTTGGGTTGCTGCTTCAACTTTAACTCTTTCCTTGGCCTCAATCGCTTGGTGTAAGCCATCGGAATAGCGACGCCCCTCTAGGATACGGCCGGTTTGCTCGTCAACAATCTTTACCTTATTGTCCATCACCACGTACTCCACATCTTTCTCGAACATGCTATACGCTTTAAGGAGCTGATGAACTGTATGAACCCTTTCTGATTTAATGGAAAAATCGCGAATCAACTCTTCTTTTGCCTCAAGTTTCTTTTGTGGATTAAAGTCTTGCTTTTCAATCTCAGCGATTTCGGAACCAATATCCGGAAGAATAAAGAACTTTGGATCATCAGATGCACTAGTAATAAGATCTATGCCCTTATCGGTAAGTTCTACGGAATTCTGCTTCTCCTCAATGATAAAGAATAGGTCGTCGGTAACAATGTGCATATTCTTATTATTCTCCTGCATGTAGAAGTTTTCGGTTTTAAGCAGGAGCGATTTAATTCCCGTCTCGCTTAGATATTTGATTAGAGGTTTGTACTTGGGATATCCCTTGAAGGCTCTAAGAAGAATTTTTCCACCCTCTTCCTCCTTACCTTCGCTAATAAGACGTTTTGCTTCGGCAAGTAACTGGGTTACTAAGTTTCGCTGTGCATTTACAAGTTTCTCTACTTTTGGTTTATATTCCTCAAACATCTGGTCATCACCCTTGGGAACAGGACCAGAAATGATTAAAGGAGTACGGGCATCGTCAATCAAAACCGAGTCAACCTCGTCGACAATGGCATAGTGGTGCTTACGCTGAACCAGGTCGGCTGGTGCAATAGACATGTTGTCACGCAGATAGTCGAACCCAAACTCGTTATTTGTACCAAAAGTAATGTCGGCCATATAGGCATTTCTTCGTGCTTCGCTATTGGGCTGGTGCTTGTCAATACAATCAACCGATAAGCCATGAAACTCGTATAAAGGACCCATCCATTCAGAGTCACGACGAGCAAGGTAATCGTTTACAGTAACTATATGTACTCCCATGCCCGATAGAGCATTGAGGAAAACGGGTAGAGTAGCAACCAAAGTTTTTCCCTCGCCTGTTGCCATTTCTGAAATCTTCCCCTGATGAAGGACAACACCACCAATGAGCTGCACATCGTAATGCACCATATCCCAAGTAATCTCATTTCCCCCAGCATTCCAACGATTCTTGTAAATAGCTTTATCACCTTGAATCGAGACAAAATCCTTTTTTGCTGCTAAATTCTTATCAAAATCGTTGGCTGTTACTTCAATGGTTTCGTTCTCCTTAAACCTTCGAGCAGTATCCTTAATAATGGCAAATGCCTCTGGAAGTACCTCGTTAAGTATTTCCTCTATCTTTTCATCAATTCGCTTTTTAAATTTATCGATATCGCCATACAAGTTTTCCTTTTCGTCGTAACCCAAGTCAGGAGATTCCATCTGTTCCTTCATCTCATCAACCTTCTTCAAATCCTCTGATATGTATTCGCGTACGCGATTTCTTAGTTTCTCCGACTCATTTCTTAACTCGTCGTTGGATAAAGTTGTAAAACGTGGATAAACTTCCTGTATTCTAGTTACGTAAGGCATCAACTCCTTCAAATCACGTTTTGCCTTATCGCCAAAAAACATTGATAGTACTTTATCTATTGCACCCATTGGCTTAACAATTTATTTAGTCATAAAAAATTTCTACAATCTGCAAATTTAGCAGAAATTTATGAGAAGCATTAGAAGTCTTATTCTTTAAACAAAAAAATGTAAATGCTTTTATCAAAATTGTTTCTTTGCATTTGACTTGTTAAATTATATTGAATAACTTTATTTTTTTTTAGCAAAACTTTCTCTACTAAACACTAATCTAATCATTAACATTTAATTACAATGAAAAGGATAATAATAGCAACTATATTTCTATTTGTTTGCATCTCATGTAAGGATGATTATGGAGATGTGAACTTCAAGGAGGAAATGCGCAATTTCGTCATAGGAATTAGCGAGTACAGCAAAGGGATCAATCCGAATTTTATTGTTATTCCTCAAAACGGGCAAGAACTTGTGACCAGTAACGGAGAAGAAGACGGTTATCCCCATACAAGCTACCTTGAAGCCATTGATGGTGTGGGTCGTGAAGATTTGTTTTACGGGTATAACAATGATAATGAAGCCACCCCTATTTCTGAACGTAATTACATGATATTATTCCTTGATGTTTGTCTTGCAAACAATGTGTCTGTTCTGGTTACTGATTACTGCTGGACCCAATCGAAAATGGACGATTCGTATGCTAAGAATAATGCAAAAGGCTATATTTCCTTTGCTGCACCCAGCCGTGAGCTTGATATAATACCCAACTACCCTGCCAATCCCTATAACGAAAACGCTGATGATATAAACTTACTTGGCGATGCAAAAAATTTTCTATACTTATTAAATCCTGAGAATTTTGATTCAAGAGATGATTTTGTTAATGCGGTTAGTCAAACCAATTACGATGCTATTATTATGGACTTCTTTTTTGACGACGAGGAATTTACATCTGCACAAATCAATTCATTAAAATATAAGGCAAACGGAGGAAGAAGGTTGGTTATATCCTATATGAGCATTGGTGAGGCCGAAGACTACCGTTACTATTGGCAAAACTCTTGGAATAACAATCCACCAAAATGGATTGAGGAAGAAAACCCTGACTGGGAGGGTAACTATAAGGTAAGATACTGGGAATCGGAATGGCAAGCCATAATTTACGGCAATAACAATTCATACGTTAAGAAAATTCTTGATGCTGGATTTGATGGTGTTTACCTTGACATCATTGATGCATTTGAATATTTTGAAGATTAGGATAAATACAAAAAGTGGCTTTCTTTTAAAATTGAGAAAGCCACTTTCATTTATTTGATAATTACTCTATTCCACTTTCGTTTCATCGACAAACTGACGGGTTTTAAGCTCTTTGTCAAGCATAAAAAGCCCATGTCCTTTACCATCGAATAATTTTAGGCTATCTATTAATTCCTGTGCATTGGCCTCTTCTTCTACCTGCTCATCGATAAACCACTGGAGCATGCTTTTTGTTGCATGCTCCTTCTCCTCGATGGCAATGTCCATAATGTTATTGATCAAAGCAGTTACATGCTGCTCATGCTTTAAAGTTTCTTCCATAACATGTAGGGGTCCATTCCACTTTTCAGGAACAGCAGCAATAGGCTTAAGGATTGGCTGAACACCCCTTTCCAAAAGGTAATCGAAAAATTTCATAGCATGGCTCAACTCTTCTTGCCATTGAACTTTCATCCAGTTGGCAAAGCCATTAAGGCCTTCTGCAGCAAAATAAGATGACATTGAAAGGTACATATATGCCGACCAAATCTCGGCATTAATCTGCTCGTTTATTGCGTTTTGAACTCTTGGGTTTAACATGGCTTATTTTTTAAAAGTTAATAATTAATATTTTACATCAACGATTTGTTTATTTTTATAAAATGTTTCAACAATGTTAATATTTTAACAAACAAAATAAAAGAAAGTTTACCAAAACAAGTAAAAAATTATTCAAAGTCTAAGTTTAATTGCTGCTTAAGCTTTGTAACAGAAGGGTTCTTTTGACCCAAGAATCTGTATTTATCTTCAACAGTATAAAGCTTACTTACCTGATTATCATTCTCCTGTTTACTTTCAATAATATTTATCAGCTTATTATCGAGTTTTTTCCGGAGATATATCTCCAGATCGTATTTAACCTCCTTAAACATATCAAGTTGCAATTGAGTTTCGAAAACAATACTTAGTGAAAAATCATCACCAATATCTGGTAAATAATTTTTTAGGAGGCTGGCGTATCCAGGTTTGTCTGATAGGCTGGTATCAATAAAACCCTGCCAATGATTCTCCAGTTCAAGTTGGGTAAAAACTGATTCTTCACCACTAACTTCATCTTCATTTAATTCAATTTCAACCGACTCCGAACTTTCATCAATATCAATAGTTTTTTTATCCTGCTCTTCTTCAATTCCCAAAATAGCTTTCTTGATTGAAATTGATTTGGGTTGCGATTTTAAGGGAGGAGGAGTTACGATTTCCTCGTTATGTTCCTTAGATAATGGTTGAACATAATTATCTTCTGATTTTCTTTCGGATAAAATGCTTAATTCATCAACGATTGTTTCTCCTATCAGTTCGTATGGGTTAAGGTTTTTTTTTTCAGGGTTTATCCCACACAATCTGATAAGCATTAGTTCAACATGTAATCGTTGATTGCTGCTTTGCCTAAAAGTAACATCTGTTTGATTAATAATATCCAAAACTTTTATCAGAAATTCGGGAGAACATTTTTGAGCGATTTGAATGTATTTTTCTGCAATGGCAGCACCCACTTCTAGAATAGATGCTGTTTGTGGATCTTTACAAATCAATAGGTTGCGAAAATGGGTACATAATCCAGTAATAAATTGCTGAATGTCGAATCCTTTCGAGAGTAACTCATCAAAAATATTAAGGGTAGCAGGATATTCTCCCTCTAAAAAGTTGTCGGTAAGGGTGAAGTAATATTGATAATCGAGAACATTAAGATTCTCAATTACTTTCTGATAGGTAATATTATTATTGCTAAAGTTAACCACCTGATCGAATATTGAAAGAGCATCACGCATGGCTCCTTCGGCTTTCTGTGCAATAATGTTTAAAGCTTCTATCTCATAATTAACCTTTTCCTTAGCGGCAATCTCCTGCAAATACTTTACAATATCCTCAACTTTTATCCTGTTAAAATCAAATATTTGACAACGGGATAGAATGGTAGGTATAATCTTATGCTTTTCGGTTGTAGCAAGAATAAAAATTGCATGAGCTGGGGGCTCCTCCAATGTTTTTAGAAAAGCATTAAATGCTGCCTGCGAAAGCATGTGTACCTCATCGATTATATAAACGCTGTACTTACCAATTTGCGGGGGAACTCGAACCTGATCAATCAATTTTCTTATTCCATCAACAGAATTGTTGGATGCAGCATCGAGTTCATGAATATTAAATGATCGTTGACTCATAAAAGCATTACAGCTCTCGCATTTATTGCAGGATTCAAATTCAGAGGTAAGGTTTAAACAGTTAATTGTTTTTGCAAAAATCCTTGCACAGGTGGTTTTTCCAACTCCTCTTGGTCCACAAAACAGATATGCCTGCGCCAACTGATTGCGTTGAATGGCATTTTTTAATGTTGTGGTTAACGATTGCTGACCTACAACACTACTAAAAGAGATTGGTCTGTATTTTCTTGCAGAAACAATAAAATTATCCATAAATCAAACTAATTATCTACAAACTTCATGAAATATACTTTCAGGTTGCTCACAAAAATAGTAAAAAAATAGGGGATGGAAAAGATATTAGAAAATGATAAAGAGTGATTGTATATATAAATTAATATTCATTATACATTATTTATCACTTAATAATTAGCTTGTTATACTATAATCCAGATTATTTAATTAATATTCCTAACCAAAATATTCATCGAACCAAAACATCCATATCCTCCTGTTACGTTGCTAAAGGGGGGTCTATAAGTATTCGGTTTAATAAAAATATTTGGAGCAGTAACATAACTTGAAAGATTAGCATCGTATGCATAAATAATAACAAATGCATTTTCATCCAATGATTCATTGAGTATAATCTCAATAAACGTACTACCATTTTGATCTTTTAGTACTCTTTTCATAATAGGATAATTGCCAGAGAAAAGAAAAACATCATAAAGAGATGCAGAAGGATGTGACAGAATTGAAAATTGTACTTTATTCGCCGTAACGGTTATTAAATCGTTTTCAATGGCTGGAACATTGGGGACGGTAGTTGATGCGGTTAACTCGGGTAATCCTTCCTTTCTACACCTAATGGTGTAAGAATCGCCTGCCTGTGGCTGAAAGTCAACAGGTCGATATATTGAAGGGAAGAGTTGAGTGGTGTCGAAAACAAATTCAAAAGAATCAACAATCACATTATCATTGATTTTAAATACCATTACCTGAGCATCGACAATATTAAAAGAGTCGGGTTCGGTATTTACTGCCGCAATCAACTTCTCTACGAGGATATAGGATAATGGTTCTGAATCGATTGAATCGGGGCGAATAACTCCAAGAATGCTCAAACCCGGAGTAAATTCATTGTCATCAATAAATTTGGGTTGGGGTCCGAGCAAAAAATCGAACCAAAAATCATCGCTACAAGACGAAAACAGAATTAGCAAAGAAATGAATATGAGGTTTACAAGTAATTTTCTTTTCATTATTTCGATTTTTATATTGTTTATGTCATTTAAAACTTTATTACGTAACCCGCTGATATGCTTGGTAAAAAGTTAACACCTATGGGAACGTATTTTTCTCCACCAAAAGGAAAATACCATAATACATTCCTCTTAAAAAAAAGTATGTTTCCTATTGATACAGTGTAATATGATTCATCGGCTTTTAGAAATTCCTGCAGTTCGGCTGCAAAACCGCTTCTGATTCGCTTTAAAATACCCATATCAATATCTATTGTCCACGGAAGTCTTGCATTGTTCTTCACATCAGCAACCCCAAATGGGTAAAAAGCGAGATTTCCGGTAATAGGATCATAGTAATAGTAATTCTGCATGGCCGTCTCCACAGTCTTGGGTAATCCGCTAAGTGCAACAAGACTGAAGTTGTAGGTTAACCTTGGAGCAATTCGATAGCTCAGCATGGTCTTAATTGAGTGAGTTCTGTCAAAATCAAAAAGGAACGATTTCCCATTCATAATATGGCTGTAACTTCTTGTGCTTCTGCTCAAACCATAACTAGCCCAACCCGAAAGTCTATTAAAATCCCCACGATACATAATTTCAATACCATAGGATTTTCCAGAACCTTGCTCCAATTTATCGGAAAAGGAGTGCGCTTCCAGCTCACTTTGATTCAAGTTGAACGTGTAAGTAATGGGCATATCAATGAAGTAAGCCTCGAGTGATAAACTTGAATTTCGTGATAAAGGCTTTTCGAAACCAGCTATATAATGTATCGATTTTGAGGGTGCTATGTCCTTTAATGGGTAATAATAATCGAGGAACTGATTTATTTCATACTCCTGAGTATTCATGCTTATTATACTTTGATGGTACACGCCCCAAGCTGCTTTTATTTTCCAATCGAAAGGCCATGTAATCATCATATTAACCCTTGGTTCAATTTGCCAATCCTTATATAGGGAATAGTTAGATAAGCGTATTCCAGGGCGAATAATAAAACGTTTTATCTTTATTTTATCCTCAATAAATGCAGCAAACAATGATGGATTTCTTTCATTTTGTCCTTTATCGATCTTATTGATTATAGCCCCATTGGTGAAATGATAACTGTTGTATTCAACTCCCAATTTGAAAGTATTTATGGAGTCAGTCTTAATGCTTAAAACCGACTTTGCACTTAAATCGTTGATTTTGCTGGTAAACTGTGTACTATAGTATAGTCCAACAACCAAGTCTGAGGTGTCTGGGCGAAAGGTCATGTCGAATGATGAAATATTATCGGCAGAGTGAAACGAACCATAAACCTGTGTATGCAAATAAATATTTGGACTAATAACCGTTTTCAGGTATGCAGTGGCTGCCCTGTTCGACCAAGAATTACCAAGCTTCATATGAGTATCCTCGTAGAAATCAACATTAAACGAGTTGTTGATATAGTTAAACATTCTGCTCGGGTTGAACTTCATATCATCGAAAGAATTGAAAACCTTTAAGGTTAATCGGTTTCTTTCATTTATTCGATTGGTATATGATATGTTGAAATCGTAAAAATAGCTCTTGCTGCCAAATAGAAAATATCCAGGAATATCGTAGTAGTACCTGCCAGCAAGCATCATCGAACTTTTTTCTCCAACCGGAAACTCAAGAAACAACTTTGTATGAGTTGTTGTTGGTTCAACTTCTCCTTGCAATTTGTTAAGATTACCATCCTTAGTTGTTATGTAAAGGATTGAGGCATTTCTACCGCCAAACTCTGCCCCAAAACCTCCTACCAAAACATCGATATTTTTTACCGATTGAATATTAAAAAGTCCTCCACTTTGCTCATAATGATAGGGATTATAAATTGCAACACCATCAAGCATTACAAGATTGCCTGAAGGATCACTACCCCGTGTAGTATATAATGGTGAAAAAGGTTCTGTGGCATCAATACCGGGAAGAAACTTTATGGCTTTAAAAATGTCTCCTCTAGCTGATGGAATGTTAAGGATGGTTTGAGCGGTAATTCGTTGCTGAGAGGTTTCAATTTCACTATCACCAACAATGTCATGTCTTTTGCCAATTATTACAACATCTTTTAATTCAAATGATTCTGGGCTTAACCTGATCGCTTCCATTAGAATATTTCTGGACGAGACCAAAACTGTTTCTTCAAGAGTGGTGTACCCCACAAATGAAAAAACCAGAGTTACTTCACCTCGTTTAACCCCAGTTAGTCTAAAGAAACCATTTCCATCGGTTGTGGTTCCCTGATTTGTGCCTTTATTTAGAATTGTAACACCAATTAGTGTTTCTCCGGTTTCATTATCAGTTACATAACCCGAAACGGTTTGCGTTTGTGCAAAACCTGTTCCTATAAAGAGTAATATGAAAAGAAACTGTATGAAAATTTTTCTCATCACTTTATAGTTTTATGCCCAGCTGTAGTGTAAGAAAAGGTTTCACTGAGAAACCTTCGGAGTATATGTATGTTGCACTTCCCATTACTCCAATTCCACCGGTAATCCCTTTCCTGTAATAATGATTAAACAGAAAATACTGACCAAGTGAGTAATCCAACAGTAAAACATCCTCAAAACCACGATCTTGATATTCTGTATCGCTCCATAGGTTAATTCCGAGAAATAGTTTTGATTTAATAGTAAATACGAAGTGCTCTGATAAACGAAAATTGAGTTGATCGTTGGCTAATGATGATTCATAGGATTGAAACTTCTCCTCGTTTCGATACCTAATACAAAATGCATGGCGATAAAATCTAGACTGGGATTCAGGTCGAGAGAAAATGATTTCGCCATCAACCAACCATGTATCAAGCCAAAGTGCAGTCTCCAAATTCACCAATAGATTCTTTTTTAACGATTGGGATTCATTGATAAGGTTGGGCAAACGGCAATTATACTCCGATTGTGGGCATGAAGATAACTTAATCATATCTGCAGCAAATCTGTCCTTCCAACTATCCAAAACAACATCGTATCCCATTTTGGGATCAGGCATGAACCCCTTAGGCGATGTAGCTATTTCGTATATCAAATGTCCTAATTTTTCATAGTCACCTTTTTCATTCCTCGATAATACGCTGATGTCAACAAGGGTAATATACTTTTTTGAAAAGAACTGCTTCTGGGTGCCAACATCAAATTCATTGATCAGCAACTTAAACTCATCCACTTTAAAATCATAATCAGCTAAAGAAAAAAATTCTTTTAATTCAATTGCTAAAGGTTTGCTTATTGCCACGTAACGATCGACAGGTATGTATAGATACCTTGTGGCTTCGTGAACGCCTATGAAAATTGGATTAATATTACGAGCATCTATTATAGTATCGATTTTAACCCCATATACTGGAACCCGTGGTGTGCCAAAACTAATGGTTAGCGAATCATAAATCATTTTTTGCCCTGATAATGAACAGCTAAATGATAAAATGCATAATAAAATGATTAATAATCGCCGCATAAAACTTAAAATTTAAAAAGATCGAATTGCTCAAAAATTATGCCCATAAAACTAATAAAACATAAAATTTATGAATAAAAAAAGGTAGAGATCTTACCCCTACCCTATTATATTTCTTTTTAAAAAAGCATATTAGAATAAATCCACGGAAATATTCTGAATAAACGCTGTCAGGGTTGTTTCTCTACCAACCTTTGCTTCTGTTAGCAACATTAACACGTTTATCTCTTCTCCATCGTTTTTAGTAATAGTAATTTCCCTTCTCTCACCTGTAATGGCTTCTTTATCAGGATCTAGGTATGCAGCAAGAAACTCGTCTTTATCTGTTGCATCGGGGGGAAATAGTATCCTAATGCTTTGACCAATCACATCAATTTTATTAACCCCAAAAAGTTCCTCTGCTGCATGGTTAAAGAATTGAACGATTCCATCCTGATCGGTGGTGATAATGGCATCGAGGAAACCCTCAAGGGTTTTTTCGTTTCGTATTTTAACTTTTTCAATCTCTTTAAACTGATTTTTGATATCCTCCTTCGCTTCGCGAAGTTTACGGTTAAGTTCAACCTCGTTTTGGCGTAGCATTTCTTCCTGCCGTTTAAGCTGTTCGGTTTGCTCCATGGTTTCCATCTCCATCAATTTCTCTCGAGTGATATCGTGTCCAATAAAAACAATTTTAGCCACTTCGCCATACATGTCATTAACAGCTGTGTAAGTTCCTCTAAACCACCTCTCCTCGCCCGATCGAACAATATTTTTTATTTGTCCCTCGAATGGGATTCCATGAGTTACATCATCCCATATGGTTTCGATTGTTTTTCTATCATTATTATGGAATAAATCAAAAACTGCCTTTGTCTTTGATTCTGTTGGAGTAAACCCAAAAGCTTGATGGAACTTATCATTCACATCAATTATATCACCAGTTGGAGAAAATTCTACTTTTATACTGGAACGATTCAGTGCCTCTATTTGTCCTTCATAATCGAGGCTTTGATTCTTTTGTTCTGTTGTGTCAATGGCTAAGAATAATACTTTTTCAACACCACCATTAGAATTACGAACACAAGTATATGTTGCAATTGTCCATAAATCCTTACCATTCTTAGTTACATGCTTCATATCTCCCTCAAAGTGATGCCCACCTTTAGAAAGGGTTTCCCAAATCTCTTCAAACCAAACTCTATCCTTCTTATTCACGAACATGGATATATGTTTTCCTTCAACTTCTTGGTTTGAAGTATACTCGAGTTTATGCAGAAATTTAGTATTAGCATAAAGTAATATTCCATTTACATCATATTCTGCTCGAATAAGTGTATGGTTGACTGAATTATTAAAACTTATAAACTTTTCGGCCTGACGTGCTGCTTCCTCCTGGGTTGCCTGTAACTCCTCCATGTTTTGCCTCATTTGCTCTTCCTGAGCTTGCAAAGTTTCTGCTTGTTCCCTTGATTCTTTAAGTAACTTGGCGGTACGAAGATTAATTTTCACACTAGAAATGGATGAAGCTATACTCTCCGCAACTTTTTCAATAAATTCAACCTTATGTTTTTCAAAAGGATTGAAAGAAGCAATTTCAATAACCCCATGAATTTCTTCATTCAGTAAAAGAGGAACAAGAATAAGGTTTTTTGGGTTTGACTTTCCAAGCCCAGAAGTAATATTTAAATATGAATCGGGAATTTTGGAAAGAACTGTTGTTTTCTTTTCGAGTCCACAGGCCCCAACAAGACCTTCGCCCCAATCTAATCGTTTATCAGTATATTTTCGTCTTTCGTAGGCATAGCAAGCGGTTAAATTGAAGAACTTATCTCCTGGATCGGTATCGTCTAAAAGGTAAAAACCTCCCTGATTAGCATTAATATACTTTACCAGGTTGCTAATAATTGAGTATGAAAGTTCCTCAATATTTTCCTTTTGTGATCGAAGTATTTCGCCAAACAATGCTAATCCCTCTGCTGACCAACGACGTTGTTCATCTTCTTGTCTTCGTATCTCTTCTTCTTCTTTGCTTTCCTTTAAAGTATTCCTTAAATTTACAATTGCTTTTCCTAAAATATCTGTTTCTTCGGGTGAATACTCTGCATTAATTTCTCCATCTTTCAGTTTTTCAACAAATCGGTAAAGTTTTCGTTGATGTGAAAGCTCTTTTTCAGAAAATTCTTCACTTTCAATCTTTAATGCAGAAATATACTTTGATAAATAAAATGTTGCGATTGCCAATAGGATGGGAATTAAGTCTAAAAAATAAGTAATGGGTTGTCTTTTATGTATCTCTATTATTCCTGAAGCTGAAAAAGGGATGTTAAAAATCAATGCCTGGAGAAATAAAATAAAAAGTTGAAGAAATAGTCCAAGGGCCAAAACAGCAATGGTATAGCGAACAACAAACCATTTAGAGTAATTTCGTCGCATCATCAAAAAAAATTTTGACTAAAAATAGGGATTATTTCTAAAAAAAGGGAAACAAGGAAATAAAATTAAGCGGTAATTAAAATATATTGTTTGGTTTTGCTTCAGCATTTTAGTTTATGTAGGTACCAAAAAGTTCAAAAAAAGAAGATAAACAATTATCAAGTTGGTTTTATTACATAGGGTGCAATTGCGTCAAGTGAAAGGATTTTATCGACAGCTCCAAGTTTTATTGCCTCCTTAGGCATACCAAAAACAACGCATGAATTTTCGTCCTGTGCTACGGTTTTTGCACCGGCTTGCTTCATTTCAAGCAAACCTTTTGCACCATCCCCTCCCATACCTGTCATGATTACTCCAATTGCATTGGCTCCAGCGTAACGAGCAGTACTTCTAAAAAGCACATCAACTGAGGGTCGGTGACGGTTAACCAAAGGACCTTCCTTAACCTCAACGTAGTATTTTGCTCCACTACGCTTCAATAACATATGAAAATTTCCAGGAGCAATGAGCGCCTGTCCTCTAATCACACTGTCACCATTTTGTGCTTCCTTAACGGTAATCTTGCAAATTTCGTTTAATCGGGCAGAGAATGATGTCGTAAACTTCTCAGGCATATGCTGAACTATTATAATCCCCGGTGTATCGACAGGAAGGGCTTGAAGAAATTTTGTAAGGGCTTCGGTTCCCCCTGTTGATGCTCCAACAGCAATAACTATCTCTGTGGTTTTAATCATGCTCTGGTTTGATCTAATAGGAGGAAGCATTGCATCAGCCGTATGCTTAGGTGTTATCACAGGGGGTATTGTTAAAATGCGTGATTTTATTTTGAGTTTAGCATAAGCGGCAGCTTTTACAGCATCACAAATTCGTATCTTAGATTCTTCAATAAAAACCTTAGTATTCATTTGTGGCTTGGTAATTATATCCACAGCACCAAGTTCAAGTGCTTTCATTGCTGTTTGAGTTCCCTGTTCAGTAAGACTTGAAATGATCACTACAGGTATAGGATGCTGAGTCATAATTTTCTTTAGGAAAGTTAAACCATCCATTCTGGGCATTTCAACATCAAGGGTTATAACATCGGGAACCTCTTCTGCAATTTTTTTTGCAGCAAAATATGGGTCAGAAGCCGTAGCTAAAACTTCTAGTTGAGGATCTGTGCTAATGATTTGACTTAGGGTTTGCCTAACAACCGCGGAATCATCAACGATTAAAACTTTTATTTTTTCGCTCATCTATAAAAATTAATTGATCAAAAAGAGCAAAATATTATTTATGATAATCATACAAAAAGAAAATAGTTAACTATTTTTTAAAGTTAACATAAGTTTTCTCAATATATTTTTGTTTTACCTCACCTGTTGCAGTATTATATTCAATTTTCCGGCCCAAGTTTCCTCCCACACTTTTAGCAATGATGGGTATCTTTAACTCATCTAACATTTCCAGAGCTAGTTTAATATTCCTTTGCCCAATATGAAACTGGGTAATATTGGTTTCAATAACCTCTCCACCTCCAAAAACTTTTGCCTTAATGTTTGATTTATTACATCCAAAAGAAAGCATCTTGTCCAATAATCGGTCAATAGCAATATTTCCATATTTTGGACTTGCAAGTCCCTGACCATTCCAAAATGGGAGCATATAATGATTTATTCCTCCAATTTTAAAAACATAGTCATACAGGCAAACGGCCACACACGAACCTAGTATTGTTGATACTTTGTATGGTTCTTTGCATGCAAAAAGAGAAGCTGGATACAAGAAATGGGTGTTAATGTCATCCATTGCAAATACCCTTTAAAATGTTTCCTCCTCGGAGTCGAAAAATGTTTCGTTAGCCTCGGATGCAAAATCTGTAGTTGAAATATCACTTTCAGGTATTCGAATTGTAAAGCAAGCTCCTTTTCCTAATTCGCTTTGAATATCAATTTTTCCATCTAACATTTCAATAATTGCCTTATTAACAGATAAACCTAAACCATGACCCCGGTTAAGTGAGTTAATACCTGAATCGAGTCTTTTAAATCTATCGAATATGATCTTCTGATTTTCCTTACTGATGCCCACCCCGTGGTCGCGAACTGAAATGACAAGGTTACTAAATTCTTCAACCACATTAATTTCAACTATTCCTCCTTCAAAACTGAAGTTAATGGCATTGCTTAATAGATTTGCCAGAATAAGTTTAAGTTTTTCCGGATCAGTTTTGAATAAAAAGGGTGATTCCTCCTTTGTTGGAACGTTAAAATTCAAATCAATCTGTACTTTTTTCCTTCGTGCTTCAAATTTGAATGAATCTATTACACCGTCTATTACATTCTCAACATCCACGTTTAAAATATCAGGGAAAATTTCACCTGCTTCAATTTTTGCCGCAACAAAGATATTTCTAAACTGAAAATCAAGGGTAAATGCCTCTGAATGGATTAGGGCAATCATGGAAACTACTTTTTTCCAGTTTTCTTTATCAACTGACAGAATTGCTCTTGATAGCCCCAGTATAGATGTAAAAGGGTTGATTATCTCATTCGTAATATTTGAGATGAAGTGACTTTTTAAGGATTCGGATTCCTCAAGCTTCTTGTTAACAATTTTCAACTCATTATTAAGATTTTTCAACTCCTTAACTGCAATTTTATTCTGCTCAAATCTCCGCTTCAATTCATCCAGCAGTTCATCATCGGTTATTTTATGTCCCATTTTTTTTAGAATTTATAGATTTGTCATATAGAAAAAAGTATTTTCAAAAATACTTAAAAAAAATCTTCATTTACATAACTTATTCCCTTTGAAAAATAGTAGGTTTAATTTGTTTGAGAGGTACTTCCATATTCATTATTGATTCTGAATGGCCAAGAAAAAAATACCCTCCAGAACGTAGTTTTGTACAAAGTTTATTGATTACTTTTTCTTGTGTTTCTCTATCAAAATAGATTAGAACGTTTCTACAAAAAATTACATCAAAGGAGTCGGTGATATCATAGTAAGGATCCATAAAATTTAACCTTCCAAATTTTACTTTTGCCCTTAATATGGGAGCAACTTTTACCGTAGGATTTGTTCTATCCTTGCTTCTAAGAAAATATTTTCTCTTTATTTGCATTGGAATTATTGAAACTCGATCTTCCTTATATATCCCATCAATGGCTTTTTGAAGGACTTGTGTTGAGATATCAGTTCCAACAATGGTGAAGTCAAATCTTGGATTCTTCTCTGCAAAATCGCTAAGAACTATAGCGATTGTATAGGGTTCTTCTCCAGTGGAACAACCAGCACTCCATATCTTTAAATTGCAATATCCCTGACGCATTGCCATGTTCTCAGGCAAAACATAATCTGAAAGAAAATCGAAGTGAACGGGTTCGCGAAAAAAATCAGTCTTATTTGTGCTAACCACATCAAGCATGTGAATTATTTCGTTATTTAAACCTTCCTTACTAAACACATAATCGATGTACTCCTTGAATGTACTCATACTAAGCTCGCGGAGCCTTTTATGCAAACGGCTTTGCAACATAATTTTCTTCACTGGTGGCATTTTGATACCACTTTCCTTATAAATAAAACGACTGAGTTTATCAAACTCATCTTGAGTAAGCTGTGCTTTAAATAAATCACTTAACTGTGAATTGTACATTGCAAAGATTTAATATTCTCTACTTTTAATTCAATTACTAAAAAACTAGAAATCGTATTGAATCATTATTAGAGCCCTGAAATTAGATGCATTTTTTGCATTTATTACTTTCGCTTTATTAGTATTATCATTTATTCCTGTTGCAGCAAACGTATACTCTAACTCTGTCATTATGGATAAGTTTCCATTTCTATATGTAAAACTAGGGGCTATACGATAGGCATAATCCACGTTATACCCTCGACCATACAGAACATTTCCAACCACATTGTCTGAGGCTCCTAAATTTTTGGCGTAGCCAACAAAAATTCCTGGAATTGCCTGTTTTCCGTAAGTTATGTTTGCGTGTAAGAATAAATGGTTAAGGGGTGTGTACTTTTCATTACCCGTTAATGAATCGATACTGCTAACAGTATAACCTCCAAACATCAGATGATCACCCATGTTTTGACCATACATACCTTTAAATTTTGCTGTAAGCATTCTTCCCTGTATCTTAAGGTATGCCATACTAGTTAATGAGTTTACTCTTTCGTTTGTAACGTATATGCTAACAGAATCTAAAAGTGAAGTTGTGTAAAGTTTTGGTTTAAGACTTTTGAAATCAACGGCAAGACCAGCAATTATAGAATTCAAATTCATTTGGAATTGAGCATGAAGATTAGGAACTACTCCATTTCGAAGATAAGTTGTACTATAACCATCCGGGCCATAACCTTTATAATCACTTTGAGTTAATGCAGATAGAATAACCTTTAATGATGGCGTTAGATTTTGTTTGATTGTAATTTGAGGACTACGGTTAAAACTCTGAAATGGAGATCCTGTATTTAGAGCAGCAACGTATGGAAATACTTCGGTGACAAACATGGGGTGCCAAGTTAGCCCAACGTCAAGTTCAGTTCCTGAATCCCAAGTTAATCGTGTATATCCGTGTCTAAAACGAATGTGAACCTGAGTATTATTTGTACCAGTAAAATCAACCTCAACGAACACTTTGGACTTTGCATTAAAAATTTTGGGCATTTCAATAGTTGATCTCAAACGTGTTCCCATTGCAAGCCCATTTAAACTTGGAACGGCATTTATATCCTCTCCATTAGCATCTAATACTGGTGGTTTGGGATAAAGCACTAAAAGGCCGTCAAGTCCTTCAACATTTTGCCTTGAATCGAGCCAATAATCAAACCTAAAAAAACCACTAAACTCTGCTTTGGGTTTTTTTATCAATGTGGTATCCTGTGCACCTAATGTAATGATTGGAAATAATACAAAGATGTTTAAAATAAAAAGTTGGATTCTCATGAAAATTTTTGTTTTAAAAAAGGGCTGTTCAAAAAGCTCTTCAATTGATAGTTAGTTGAACCAAATAACCCGATTTACACGCTTTTTGAACAGCCCAACTGGGAATAGAAAAATTATTAACTCCAGCCTAAACCTAAAAATCATTCCCAGTAATGAAGTGATAACCAAATACAATTGTGTAACTAAATTGCTTTAAATGTAAATAAAAAAAAGAACAAAAGCAAGTTTAACTCCCAATTTCTTCAATATCGGTTGTTTGCTCAGTCTCCTCAGTTTTATCTCTCAAATTAGTGATTTCATCGGTTGAGAATACTGCATCCATATTTAGGATCATGATAAATTTATCGTCGATATTTGCTACACCTTCTATAAACTCAGATTTATATTTGCTGCCAATACTTGGAGGTGGTAAAATGTGGTTTTTGTCAATTTCAAGAACTGCTTGAACAGCATCAACCAATGCACCAACGTAAATTGACTCTCCATCCACATCAATATCAAGTACAATGATGCAAGTATTTGTTGTATAAACAGTTGGTGTCATTCCAAACTTAATACGTGTATCGATAACAGGAAGCACGGTTCCTCTTAAGTTAATAACTCCTTTCATGTAAACAGGTGCCTTTGGCACTTCTGTTATCTTAGTCATTTCAAGAATATTAAGTACTTTTCCTACGTGTGCTGCAAATTCCTCATCCCCAAGTTTAAAGGATAAGTAAGAGTTAATTTTTGATAAGTTCTCTTGGTTCATAGTATTCCCTCCAGATGATTAGGTCATTTATTATTTTTCGGGTTTTTCTTCCTCTTTTATTTTAAAAACTTCATGCTTTGAAAAAAGTTTGATGATTTTATTGGTATCAACAACAAGTGCAACTGTCCCATCGCCTAGAATGGTTGCTCCTGAAATCATATCCTGATTCTTATAGTGTTTTCCTAAGGGTTTAAGAACGGCCTGGTATTCCCCTATTACATGATCAACAATTAAGCCCACTCTTTTTTCTTCGAAATTAACGACAATTACCTGTTCAAACTTTTCCTGGCTTTCGTTAAGATCGAATTCTTCACGAATATAAAAGAAAGGTATTTGTTTGCCATCGAGGACTACTACATTGTTGAAAGTTTTCTTAATTTTTTCATGATCAATGGCATAGATTTTATCAACAACTAATAGTGGAATAATAAAGTGAGTATCTTCAACCTTCACCAATAAACCATCAATAATGGAAAGAGTTAAGGGTAATTTTATGGTTATTGTGGTTCCATGTCCAAATTCCGATTCAATCTCTACCTCACCCCTAATGTCTGAAATTTTTCGTTTCACTACATCCATTCCAACTCCTCTTCCTGAGAGATCGGTAACTTGACGTGCAGTACTAAATCCGGGTAAAAATACAAGTTCAAGAACTTCGCGTTTGGTCAATTTTCTATCAGGAGAAATTATTCCTTTTGCGATAGCCTTTTCAGTAATCATAACTGGATCTATCCCAGCACCATCATCGCTTATTTGAATCATTACATTTGCACCCGAATAGTAAGCCTTCAGGCTTATTCTACCCTGCTTGGGTTTTCCTTTCTTCACACGTACATCACTATCCTCTATGCCATGATCAAGACTATTTCGTAATATATGCATCAAAGGATCGGCAAGGCTTTCGATAATAGTCTTGTCAAGTTCTGTTTCTGCTCCTTCAGTGACAAAAACAACCTCCTTGCCCAACTCGTTTGATAAATCCCTAACCAAACGCTGAAACCGAGTGAGCATATTCTCAATGGGAATTAGGACAATGCTAAATGCTGTATCTCTTAACTGGCGAGAGAGTTTCTGAACATTTTCTGCAATAGGTAATAATCCGGGAATATTGTTTTCCTCGGCAAAAAGACTAAGCCTTGCCTGAGTTGTAACCAGCTCGGAAACAAGGTTCATGAGAATATCGAGTTTATCAGCAGAAACTCTAATGCTGCTTATGGAGGTCTCTTTAGATGTTGATCGATCTTTGTTAAAAGATTTAATCTTATCCTTGACTTTTCTTGAATTGGCTTCCTTGGTTAAATTTTGAACTGAGCTTAAACCAATGTCATTCTGGGTGCTGGCAAGTTTTTTTAGATCATCTATAAAGATTTCGTCGGTAAGTAAATTATAATCGGCAATTTCTTGTATTTCTATGGTTGAGTCATCTTCAACGAATATAAAAACATCACTAATATCATTTAAACTTGCACTGGTGGCAATTATTACCTCCCAATATGTATAGCAGAATTCAGGGTTAAGCACGTTTAGGGAAGGTACTTTGTTTAAATGAGCAAAAACCTCAACTTTTCCCAAATCATGAAGTTCATCGAGAAGATAAAGAGGATTTGTTCCATTATCAAAAATTTCATTGATGGGTTCAAAGAAAATATAGTAAGTTTTTTCGCCCTTTTCTTCAACGGATTTATTAACCTCTACATTTAAATCAGCATGAGCATTTTGTTCGGAAGCAGAATCGCCTTTTACCAGTAAAGCTACTTTGGAAAGCAATTCCTTATGATTACCTATTACTTCAGGATCATTATAGTTATCCTCATTAAGTAATAATTTGAGGTGATCAACTGCCGCAAGCGTAACATCAAGAATTTCGCGTGTTGCTTTAAGTTTTCCATTTCGGATAAGGTCATAAACCGTTTCCATTTCATGAGTAAAGCTATCGATCATTTCAAATCCAAACATACCACTATTCCCTTTCAGAGTGTGCATAACTCTAAAAACTTGCTGAATTAAGGATAAATCCTCTGGATTTTCTTCCAGGGCAAGAAGAGATTTTTCCAATCCTTCTAATAGATCGGTTGCTTCCTCAATGAATTTCTTTTTAAAGTTGTCCATCACCTTAAAACTTTATTTAGCGCAGCTATTAACTTTGCAGGAACAAAAGGTTTAATGATCCATCCTGTAGCACCTGCATCTTTGGCTTCCATTTTTTTTGCAGCCTGCGATTCTGTTGTGAGAAAAAGTATGGGAATACGTTGATAAGTAGGCATTTTTCTCACTTCGCGGATTAAAGTTATACCATCCATTTCAGGCATATGGAGGTCAGTAATTATCAAATCAATATGTGAACCATCTAAAAATTTGAGTGCATCGGTTCCATCGTTAGCAATTAGCACTTTATAACCCTCGTTTTCAAGGGTGAAACTGACTACCTCGCGAATACTTTCTGAGTCGTCTACTATTAGAATTATTTTTGCCATAATGTGCTAGTATTATTATCTTATTTAGTATTTGATAATGCAATAAAAGGTTTAAATCCTGATTTTTCAAGGAATAATTCAAGTTCAGGAGTTAAATTTAATTCAAGTTTTATGTTTTTTTTCACAGTATCAGCATCCCAGATAAACCTCTGTAATAATTGAAGAATGCTCAAATCAATTGAACTTACATCACTTATTTTTATGGTAAAATCTTCGTATTTATTGAGATTATCTATAAGAAAGTCTCTAACCTTCGAGGAATTATCAAGGGAAAGTTCTCCCTGTATAACTAGTACAACAACCTTATCATTTCTACCTTTTTCGGGTATGGCTTTTAGTGTAATTGTCATTTTGTTTGCCATAATTTTAAAATATAAAAATACTAATTTTTAGAAAAGTTCAAGATTATCATCATTTTCGTCTTTAATATCTTTATCATCAAAAAAATCAACATCTCCTTCCTGATTGATAACCTTATCATGAATTTTATGTTCGCTAGCCATGGTATAGATATCCTTTAAAGATTCTAGATCATCTGCTTTTTTACTAACGTATGATTTAAGTTCTAACTGAAGTTTTTGTGATATCTGGTTAAATTCGCCAATAATATCGACTATAACTTTTTCGAAGAAATCGTAATATCTAATTCTACCAATTGATTCCCTAACTTCTTTTGAGATTTCTGTACTGGTTGTAAAGTTTTCATCTAAAAGCTTTTTAATAAGAATGTTTTTATCATTCAGAGTATTAATAATGCTGTTAAAACTGCTATTTGCTAAGTTGAAGGATATTGTTTTTTTGGATGTTTTGATATGATCACCAATATCAATAAGTATTTCTTGCTCAATATTTTGAACAATTTTAAAAACATTCTGAATAATACCTTCAAATTTCACAATATCTTCACTTATAGCACTTAACTGGATCAATGATTTTTCAATCTGATCATCAGTTGAATTTGTTTCTTTGAAATATTTGATGGTGTCGGCAGTTATATCTTTTAAATCTTTTATTGCCTCATGAAACCTTGAAATTGTTTTGGAGGAATTATTAACGCTCACGGAAAGAATATCAATGTGGTTTGCAAAACTATCACCCGCTTGAACAAATCGGTTTAGCACATTTGCCGAATCATTAAACTTATCTAGTAACTCCTGTAAATCTAATTGATCACTATTTTCTTGAGATGCATTTATCTCTTTACACATCTTAGAGATATTTGACATGTCGTCACTAATAGTAATAAACTTATGGGTAATTATCTCTATAGCCTGCTGATACTCTTTGTTGGCAAAAATTAACTGTGCAGACTGAAGGTTTGCAATGTCACGAGTTCGAATAAGAAATTTTTCAAAATCATTTTCATCACTGGCAAATTCAAGATCAGCCAAGACGTTTTTCTGTGTCTTTTGGATATGCTCCATCTTTTGCCTTATAATGTCATGGTACTGAAGGTTTGTAATAATGTTCGCTATACTTTTATAAGAGTTTTTTGTTTTTTTGGTGAGTTCAGGAATTTGACGGGAAATCTCTTCATGCTTCTCTGCTAAAAGGATTATTCCAAAATGTAAATGATTTAAAATTAATTCTAGATCGTAAATATTGCTGGTATTGATGCTTTCAAAAACATTTAATGTTTTGGTTACTTGATTTTTAAGGTTAACAAGATTACTCTCATTTTGAAAACTATAGATTTTAAAATCATTAAGTACATGATTAAACTTATTAAGCAATATTTCGAAATTCTTTCCCTGTAAATCTTTTAATGTGGAATTATTAATCTTAAGGTTAGCAAGTAGAAACTTAAGGGTCATCAAATCCTGGTTAAGATTTTTAACCGGGAGAAAAAGATTTTCAAGAAGAGAAAATATCTTCTTTATAAGTTCGATGCTTTTACTAAGATGTTTTGAAAAGTTGTTTTGAATTTGCTGTAAATCCTTATAAAGATTCTCTAAATCACGAAGCAAATCTCCGGTAACGGCTTCTTTAAGGTAACGAAATATTTCATTAGCATTATCGGAAATAACTTTTGATTGCTGGTAGCACTTTTTAAAATCGGCATTTAAACCGAGAAAATCATCAGAAGAGCATTTGTGTAATTCAAGAATTTGGTGATCAATTTTTAAAAATATTTCAGTGAACTCCTTGATAGAAAGAGTTTTTAATGATTTATTGGTATTTTTATTTTTTTTCTTCAAAAGTTTCCTCCATAAATGTAAATACTAGGCTAAGATAATAAATACACTATTGTTTACAGTTATTTTTAAACAAAAAACTCGAAACAATTTGAAAATTAGTGAATTAAATTTTAAAAAAACTTATAGTTTGTAAGAATACAGTGCAATAGATTAATGCACAGCATAAAGTTTAACTTTTTGTAAGAAAAGGTGAATATCGATAGGTTTTGTGAAAAATTCTGCAGCACCATTTTTAAAACAAATATCCTGATTCTCCTTTGAGTCTACAGCGGTTATAACAATTACAGGCACATTTGAGGTTTCGGGGTTATTTTTTAGCTCCTTCAAAAAATCAAATCCGCTAACCTCAGGCATCATTAAATCGAGGAGAATAAGTTCGGGTTTATTACTTTTCATTTGCTTAAAGGCTTCTTTAACATTCAAAGCAGATATTGTTTCATATCCTTCTTCACGAAGTATTACCTCAAGCAGAACTAAATTTGTTGCAGAATCATCTACAATTAAAATCATAAATGTCCATTTATTAATACTTTCAAAAGTAAAGATATAAACAGTTTGAAGCAAATTATTTAAAGCGGATACCATATAAAAAAAGATGATTTAGATCACTTATTTAATATTTTCGTATATTTATCAATATAAAAGAAATAATTAATGCCTTATGAATCAGGGAAGAAACATACTTAAGGGCATTTCATTAATACAACAACTTCCTTTTCAACATCTGCTTACTGAAATACAAAGGCAGAATATAGTTGATTCGTCATATCTGGCTGAATTTTTAAAAAAGGAAATCATTTTAAAACAAGGTGAAGAAGTAAAAAATGTACCGTTTATTGTTTCAGGTCTTGTGAAAATTTCACGGGAAATGAGGAAAGGGAAAAACATTATTTTACGAATCGCTCAACCAGGTTTCTTTTTAGGATTATCATCTGTTTTTACTAACGATTCATACAACTTTACAGTTTCAACAATTGAACATTCGATAATTGGATATATTGACATAGATGTGTTTAAAGAGATCGTTGAAATGAATGGACTATTTGGTTACGAAATAGTTAAACAACTTGGGCAAGAAAACATATTCAACATAAACCGTCTTTCCAGTTTGCTTTATAAGCAATTACCTGGCAGAGTTGCCGATATTATTCTATACTTCTCACAGGAAATATATGGAAGTAATACCTTCAATATACCCTTAACACGACAAGAGCTTGCTGAATTAGCTGGAACTACCAAGGAAAGTTTAATTCGTACACTATCAGAGTTCAACCATGATAAAATTATCAATATGAATAGAAATAGTTTTTCAATTATAAGTATGAATATTATTAATACCCTTAGCAGATTAGGCTAAAACAAACAGTTGTCTTTATTATATGGAAAATAATTTGAAGATACTTATAGTTGATGACATATTCGTTAATAGGTTGCTTATTAAGGAAATAGTCAAAAAAATTGGTGCACTTTGCAAAGAAGCTGAAAATGGGAAACAAGCTGTTGAACTATTAAGCAAAGAAGATTTTGATATAATACTAATGGATATTGAGATGCCTGTAATGAATGGTCTTGAAACTACAAGGTATATAAGAGAACGGTTTCCTTTACCAAAGTGCAAGGTTCCAATCATTGCTCTTACAGCACATAATCCTTTAACCTTTTTCAATGACCATAAAGATGTTGGATTTGATCAACTGATGGTTAAACCTTATGCTGTTGATAAGGTTTTATCGCTAATACAACAGGTAACTCAATAAGCCAAAAACTCAAAACATTTTACTAACGGGACTAAAGGCTCTTAGTAATCCAAGAAGTATATCCTTGTCAATTGGTTTTGCTATTATCTGCTGATATCCAAAAGATTGGTATAGATTCTTATCAACCTTATTATAAATATCCTTTTCAACTTGTAGAACAAATGGACGTTTTACGTAGTTTGGCTTTCGAAATTGTATTTCTTTAATGAGATTAGCGGGGTCCCACGGTTCTGGAAGGTTTAGATCAACAATTATAAGATCAAATGTTGATCTATAAGTCAATGAATCGGCCATTAAACTTAACGCTTCACTTCCATCCCTAGCCACTACAACTTGCACATATCGGCGTAACAATGTTTGTAGATAAAATCGTGTGTATGAGTTTTCTTCAATAATAAGTACCTTGGCTTTCTTTGCTTTAGGCTGATCTTTCTGCGTTGTAATTTTCGAATCCACTGCAGGTAACAATTTTGAAATTTTTTTATCAACCTTTAAAGGGAAGGTAATAAGAACCATGGTACCAATATTTTTTCTGGATGTGATCTCAATTTCTCCACCCATAAGTTGAACGATGCGTTTAGCAAGAGGCAATCCTAATCCTGCACCCTGAAAAGATCTGGTTAAACCTGTACTCTCCTGTCGAAATGGTTCAAAAATAAAGGGTAAATAATCTGGATCTATACCAATACCAGAATCTGTAACGTTGATATCGATACAACTTTTATCTTCATTGAATGCGGTCGAAATATTTACGCTTCCTTGATTTGTATACTTCAATGCATTTCCAATAACAATAGAAAACACACGAATGAGATTATCCTTATCTGCTATTATATCCGGAATAGCACTCAAATTTTTTCCAATTTTAATTTCATTGCTTATCGTATTTACATCAAGTGATTGAAGGGTAATATCAATTAAATCATTTATACTACATGAGGCTAAACGCATTCTGAAACTTTTTGATTCTGTCCTGCTAATGTCAATCAAGTTGTTTAAAAGATACATTAACCTATTGCTACTACTACGAATTTCGTTAATATATCGATTTACATCCTGATTATCTATAATTTCATTGGCAATAAGTGAGCTAAAACCCATAATCCCATTTAATGGAGTACGAATCTCATGGCTAATATTTGAAAGGAAAGAATTTTTCAGATTATTGGCATCCTCGGCTATTTTGAGAGCTTCACGAAGATCTTTTGTTCTTTCATTTACCCTTAATTCTAACTCTGAATTTAAAACTTTTAATTTTTTATTTGCCTTCAGTATTGAACTGTAGAGAATTAGTAATGATATACCAGAAACAAGAACAACCAATATAAGCATTATTAGTAATGATTGAATTGTCTTTTGCCTTTTGAGCTTAAGAACCTTTATTTCGTTTTCCTTTTTAAGCATTACGTTCTCTTTTTCTTGCTCATTTACCCGAAAGAGTGTTTGATATTCAAATATTTTGGAATTTAATTTTTCATTTTGAATGCTGTCATTAATTTCATGATACTCTTTAAACACCTTATAGGCATTACTGACCAAGTTTTGCTTTTCAAAAATTAAAGCTTGACCCAAAAGAGCTTCAGCTACGATGCTTTTTTGTCCTAGTTCTTTCCCAATTTTTAAGGCTATCTGATAATTTTCCAGAGCATTATTGAATTCATTAAGGTTATAATATACATATCCTAAACTCAAATTTGAATTTGCGATTCCTTCTCTATTTTTTAAATCTCTATTGATTATTAATGCTTTGCGAAGATAATCGATGGCATCAAACGGTCTATTCGTTTGTCCAAGTATTTCACCAAAATATGAATATACTTGTGCGAGCCCACGTTTATTATTTAATTTTTTAAACTCCAACTCTGCTTTAGTAAAATAAAAAAATGCTGAATCGATTATTTTTGTTGTCTGGTATAGTTTTCCCATTGCCAAATATCCATTGGCAATTCCTTGGAGATCGTCATATTTGATTTTTATTGATATGGCTTGGGTATATGCTCTTTTTGCTAAATCGTATTGTTCAACTTTTAAATATACTGTTCCAAGATTAATGAGAATAACCCCCATTCCTCTTTCGTCACTAATCTCATCAGATATTTTTAATGATTGATTGAGGTTTGCCAGACTCTTTTCATATTGTGATAGACGACCATATACAATGCCAATATTTATATATGTATTTGACAATAATTTAAGCATAGATCTCCGATCTTCGGAAGAAAGTGCAGTTGGTGATTGTTCTGATGGAAATACCCTGTCAAAAATAATTATTGAATCACTACCTGGCTTTTTATCTATACTAATTAAATTAGAGTTGGATATTTCAGGTAAAAATATTTTATTTTCTACAGCTAGATCAATAATGCTATAATAGAAGTTTAAAGATTTACCGTAATCTCCTTGTATATCTGAAATAACTCCAAAGCAATTTAAAGCTTTTGCCTTTTCAATAAGAAGACCTTCCTCCTGTGATATTTCGTATGCTAAAAGTGCATATTTAAGTGATGAATCGACTGAAATATTCCAATAAGATCGAGCAATCTCATTATAAATAACAGCTCTTTGAGTTGTTTCAGATTGAGAGGAAGCCGAAATCAAACTATCTATCCTAACACTTTGTCCTGTAGTAGTTTTAAAAACAAAAAAGATTATTAAAACAACAATAAATTGTTTAGACAAAAGACAATTTTTTAAGGTTAGAAAAGATATGAAAAGGTTTATCATTGGTTATCCTTTAAAACATCATGCAATATAACAAATAGATAAAGAAACTTATATAATAATGGATAGTTATTCCACCAATGGTATAATTATATGGTTTAAAGTAAAATATTAAAGCACAAAAGGTAATTGCCTTTGGACAAAATTTTGAAATATTGTAAAAAAAAGTATTATTTTTGAGTTGATAAAACCCTTTATCCCTTATTACCATCTAAAACAAAAAGCCATGACCATCAAATTTTTATGCGAGCTGATCGAAAAGAATGCACGTATTATTCTACCAGATTTTGGTGCTTTTCTTGTAAAGGATGATGGGTCTGGGACATTCAAACCCGAAAATATTACATTTAGTCCCTTCCTAAGATATAATGATGGGTTAATTGAGGATGCACTAAGCAAAGAAAAAAATATTAGTAAGGATGAAGCTAAAAAGGAAATATTAGACTTCATAGAGGATATAAAATCTCAGTTAATTGATAATAAAACTTATAAATTATGGGATTTTGGATTTCTTAGCCTTGATTACCGTGGGAGTATTCATTTTAATCATGAAGCTTCTCCAACTAGTAAGCCCAAAACCTCAACTTCTAATCTTAAAACTCAACCAAAGTCAGAACCAAAAAAAGTTGATAAAAAACCTGATATTGAAGTTAATAAAGAGGAGGAAAAAGAAGATAAAGTAAAATCTGAGGATGTTGAAATAGAACTGCTTGAAATTAAGGAAAACGAAGAAATTGATATAAAAGAGGATGTTGTCCAAGAAAGAGCATCAGAAAATGATAAACTTCAAGAACCTGAAAAAGAACCAGAACCTTCCAAAACAGAAGTTGCTCAAAAAACAAAAACTTCGTTCAAACCAAAACCTCAAGTTGAATTAGTTCCTAAAGCAGAAGCTGAAAAGAAACCTATCCCAACAGACCTATCATCAGATGTAAACACAGGAATTGGTAAAGCTATTCTTATTGGGATACTAATTGCCTTTGGATTTGTTATAGTGGCAGTTGGATGGTTTTTAATAGATAGGGGTCACATTAACTTAAGGAGAGAAAAAGCTGAAAAGGTTGTCATTCCTATAAAACCTATTACCCTTGATAAAGTAAAGGATGATATTGAATCAACTATTGAAAAGAAAGGCGAATTTGATGATGATTTTATTAAGTTAAGTTCAGAAATTGATAAAGCTATTGTAAAGGATCAACCAAAAGTTGAAGCAAAAAAGATAGCAGAAACAGAATTCCCCTCTGAGAAACCAATTGAAAAACAAAAAATTATCATTTCATATCCTCAGAATGGAATGTTCCATCTTGTGGTGGGTAGTTTCCGAAATCCGGAATATGCAGATAAATACTCCAATGACCTTAAATCATCGGGATATAATTCAAGAGTTATAATACAACCATCGGGTATGCACACTGTTACAATTGGCTCCTTCCCAACTCAAAAAGAAGCTCTTGACGCAATGGATGAAGTTAAGAATCAACACCCAAATGTTTGGCTTTTAAGGCAGTAACATGTTTAAAAGTGTTTCTACACCAACAATTATCAATGTTAAAGACATAGGTGAGGTAAAATTCCATAGAAATTATCGGGCTAAATGTCTAACCATTTCAATCCGTTCAACTACAGGTATTAGGGTTACTATACCTGGGTTATTACCCCTCAGATCGGCAAAAGAATTTGTTAACTTAAAAAAAACTTGGATTGTTGAAAAGCAAAAGGAGTTAAACAGTTTTTCAAAAAAAAATAGCTTAAAAGAATACCATACTAGAGAACATTTTCTTAAATTTTCTCCTGAAAATACTAGCAAGGTGTCTTTTAATTTGATTAATAATGAGATCGTTGTTCGGTACCCAAATGACATGGATATTACCCATAATCATGTTCAAGAAGTTACACGAAAAGCAATTGAATATACCTTTCGAAAGGAAGCTCAAAGTTATCTCCCAATGAGGGTAGATAAACTGGCAAACCAGCATGGCATCAACTACAATAAACTTCGAATCAAGAATATTAATTCACGCTGGGGTAGCTGCTCTTCCAAAAACAATATCAACCTTAGTATTTATCTAATGAAATTACCCGATGAGTTAATTGACTATATCATTCTTCATGAGTTAACCCATACCATTCATAAAAACCACGGTCAGGATTTTTGGAAACATCTTGATAGAATTACAGGAAATGCTAAAGGTTTAGCAGCAAGAGTAAAGAAGTATAGAACAGGAATCTAGCTGTAAAAACCTTCCCAAGACACAATTTCATTCAAGGGTTTACGCTTCAAATGTCTTTCTGAATCATTAGGTTCATCGGCTGGATAACCTAATGGTATGATTGCCACCGGGGAAATATGTGATGGTAATTTAAGGATTTCAGAACATTTCATAGCATCAAACTTACATATCCAACAGGTTGCTAAACCATTATCACTTGCAGCAAGTGTAATATGATCTATTGCTATAGCCAAATCGATATCGCAGTGATCTTTACCATCGGAACGTCGCCATGATAGGGAATGATCGCCACAGGCTACAATGATAACAGGTGCTGTTTTTAACCAAGTACGAGAGAAACAGCTAATAATATTATCCTTCAAGGGTAATTGAGTTATTACTACAAACCTCCAGGGTTGAGCATTTGTTGCAGATGGAGCAATACGAGCTGCCTCTATAACTTTTTCAATTAGCTCTTTGGTAACTTTTTTGTCGAGATAAGAGCGACATGAATACCTGTTTCTGGCAAGAGATATAAAGTCCATCATCATTAAAACATTTTAAATAATTCAAAAAAAATCAAATTAATAAGATTGATAAGCTATTATAAAAGAATGGTAACTAATTTCATTCTAATAACTTAGTGAGTTTAATCTTTCTGTTAGTTCAACAATGCCATCATAGTAATTGCTCACCAAGTTTCTGAAGTATACTTTGCGGTTTTTCCTTTCCATTAAAGCAGTTGAGCTGTTCAACTTTTTAAGAGTATCATCTCTAAGCTGGATCGCATCAGAAATAATATCTAAAACATTCTCCTGATTAAGGGGTGGTGAATAGGCAAGGTGAATGTAGCATTCCTGAATAAAATGCTCATTCATATGTTTAATATCCTTTTTAAGATCTCTTATGCTTGCCATTAGACAAATAAATTATACTATAAATTTATCTGTTTCAGTTAATAAATATAAAGGTTTTTCGAAAAAAAAAATATTTTATTCTTTTTTTTCTTACTTTTTAGCTGAATATTAAGCAAAAGCAATAGTTAGTAAGTTGTTAGAACATTGATTTTCTCTTAGTATCCATAAACCCTAGATTCAACTTTTGAAATAACAATTTCAAAAACTTTAACATTAACCAATGCTGGGTTATTATAAGTAAAATTTGGCCTTCCAGAATACTTCTCCATTATTACGTTGAGGGCTTTTACTTTTTCATCCAATTCGATTATTGGGACTACCTTTCCGTATAATAAAATACTACGATATCTCATCGAGTAAGAGCAAGCAACATTTTCATGCCTAACATTCAACTTATAATCGGTACTAAAGGAAACACAAACCCTATTGTCCTTCTCCCAAATACCAATTTTTTTCCCTTCAGGACCAGAGTGAATATATAGCTTATCATCCTTGTAACCAAAATTGAAGGGTAAAACATAGGGTCCATTTTCACCATCTATCATTCCAACAATGCATACTTCACATTTATTGATAATCTCTTCAATTTCATTTTTGGGTATATCGGAGCGACTTTTCATAAGAAATTGTTTTAAATACTACTCTGTAAATATTTTTCTATTACAAGTTTAGCTCTTTATGTAATAAAAAACCATACATCAATAATTTTTTTTTAATTGTATTCAAACAAAGTATCAGTTGTGCTACAATGAACAAGAATGTTTGGTAATTTTGGAAAATTATTTTGAAGGGCTATTTCTAGACTTTTACAAATAGTCAAATAAATCAAAAGTGTAACTACAAATCAATTAATATTACCCAATGGGAAGAGCATTTGAATATAGAAAAGCCCGTAAGTTAAAACGCTGGGGCAATATGGCAAGAGTATTCACTCGCATAGGACGAGAAATAACTATGGCAGCAAAAGCTGGTGGTTCAGATCCGGAAAATAACCCCCGTTTAAGGTTAGCAATCCAAAATGCTAGGGCAGAGAATATGCCCAAGGAGAATGTGGAAAGAGCTATTAAAAAAGCCACTGACAAGGACATGAAGGATTACAAGGAGATTGTTTATGAAGGTAAGGGTCCTCATGGTATAGCCATTGTGGTTGAAACTGCCACTGATAATCCAACTCGAACTGTAGCTAACGTTCGTAGCTATTTCACAAAGTTTGGAGGCTCATTGGGCACAACAGGCATGCTTGATTTTATGTTCGAACGAAAATGTTCATTTCAAGTTGAAATAAAAGAAAGTATTGACTTAGAAGAGTTAGAACTTGAATTGATTGATTATGGCGTGGATGAAGTTTTTAGCGAGGAAGACTCTATAATGATTTTCGCTGAGTTCACCAATTTTGGTCCAATACAAAAATACTTGGAAGAGAATGATTTCATCATAAAGTCATTCCGTTTTGAGAGAATTCCAAACGAAACAAAAACTCTTGATGATGAACAATTGAAGGATGTGGAACGGTTGATCGAAAAACTTGAAGAGGACGATGATGTTACCAATGTATTCCATAACATTGGTTAATTTCTTCCGGGTTACAATATCTGCTTATCTATAAACTTTGAGTTCATTAACCTAGCCACTGCCATGTACGATGGGGTAAACTTCACCTTATCCCCTACTTTGTACCTGCATTTTCGGTCTTTCTGAACAGGACCTAAATCGTAGACGCTCATATCTGATGTGGTTCCAGCAAATCGAATTTCCTTATCCTTTGGTTTTAGCTCTTCGACATCAACATCAAGGATACCAAAGTCGAGTATTGCACGGTAACTCTGCTCGTAATCGAGTTGCTCTGTTTCTGCAATATGCCCAATGTTACCTTCGGTGAGGATTCCATCGGGGAAGGTTTCCTTCAACTCAAGTTCGATGATATTCCCAAGGTACTCAAAAGCATCAGTTGAAAGATCCTTAAACCTATTATTATCGAAAGGGCTGGTTCCAAGAAATGCTGTTTCGCCGATACGAAGGTGATTAATGTTCTTGGGCATAGATGATTTTCCAACCAGAGGCAAGGTTATGGAACTTCCACCAGAAATTATGGGTAAAGTTGTATTGAATTTCGCTTCGATAAGCTGCTTGTAAAGAGACATCTGCAGAAGTTTATCGTAGGTAGGTTGAATACCGTACATACACCCCAGATTTGTACCAATCCCTTCGATATCAATGCTTTCGAGTTCAAATACCTTTTTGTAGAAGTCTACAACCTTCTCCCTGAGGATCCCCTCCCGCAATTCGCCAAGCTCAATCATAATAATAATTCTATGGCATTTACTCTGTCTGCCAGCCTCGACATTAAGGGCTTCAATGGTGCGAAACGACGAATTCAATGAAATATCTGCATATGAAATAATGGATTTTATATTATCCATTGCCGGGGGCTTCACGTACATCGTTATAATATCGGGATTAATCTCTTTTATAATCTTCAAACCCGAGATTCGCGAATCTCCAACACTATGCAACTGGTTTACGACAGGGTGAAATAGTAGTTTTTTCAAAAAATCTTTGTGACCTGAAAGTACCTTAACTATTAAACTCCACTGCACTTGATGCTTAAAGAGAAGACTATTCAACTTCTCTACATTCTTAATAATCTTATCCGACTTTATTACAAGTTCTGCCATCTTCGGTTACTTCTTGATATAACGCATTTCTGCATATTTTGTAGTAAAGCCCAACCTTTCGTAAAGCCTCTTTGCAGGATTATCATACTCAACATGAAGTTTTACGTCTCCCTTTGAACGCAAAATCGCTTCATTCATCAACTTTGCACCGATTCCCTTCCCTCTTAGGCTGGCATCAACTGCAATATAAACCAGAATGTTTTCAGGAATGTACCCCTCCATCCCTGTTCTATTCATTACTACAACTCCTACTAGTCGTCCATCATAGAAACCCATAATTACGGATCCACCTTTCCCTTCCTGTTTTGAAAAAGCATAATCTAAACATTTGCTGATTGCTTCTTTAGTATCGCGAAAACGATCAAGATGCTCGTATAAAAAATCGATGATTTGCTCTCTTGAGATTTCTATAAGTTCTTCTTCAGAATTGAACTGCTTAATTAATATCATAACTCTGATTTAGATTAGAAAAAAACTGCTGTTGGTAGTTTTTGTTTAACCACCGATTGATAAAATTCAGCAGCGGAATTTATTATATAATTGCAAAGTTAGTGATTTTTTGACAGATAGCAAAATTTCTAGACAGTACATAGAAAATATTCTCTTTATTTAATGCCATTTAAAAAAATTCTTAACAGCAATGTATTTATATTATAAAAAACTAAAAAAGAAGCTGCTAAATTTGCAGACATTAACGTGATCTTATACAATAATAATAATTAACTTATAATGTATTATACTAATAATTACAGGCAAAACAAATCTTTTCGTAAAAGATTCTCTGAAGATATTCTATACATTATCAAATGGGGTTTTCATCTATTATTGAAAGGGAAGAAGGTTAAAACAGTATTATTCTACCCTCAGTACCCCCAAAGATACACCGTAATATATAAAGTAATAAGTGCCCTAAAATATAATATTACAAACAACCCCTTGGTGAAGCATCATTTAGCCATATATTGGGATAATACTACATACAGAAAACCTGATTCTACAATTATAAAAATGGCTGAAAAAGAACGAATACTAAATATTAAGTGTATAGATATTTCCAAAACAAATGTTGATAGTGTTTTCAATGAAGTTTTTGGTTATTCTTGCCGGGTTGACAGCAGAACATATTCGGGATTGATGGTTAAAAAAAGTGAAATAAATGCTTCTCACGATGGTATTGTGGTTCATGGACCAACTGAACCTGAAAAAGGTTTTATTTATCTTAAATTAATAAATAATGAGTTCAACGATCACCTTGTGGTTGACATGAGAATTCCCATAGTAAACGGTAAGATGCCTCTTGTTTACTTAAAATATAAGGGTAAAGCAACAAGATTTGCTCATTATCGAAAGATAGAACTTAAGAGAAAAAAACCTGAAGTGCATCCTGTTAAATCATTATTATCACAAGAAGAAATTGATAAAATAACCCTGTTTTGTCAAAAGATGGGCCTTGACTATGGTGAAATTGATGTTTTACGAGATAAAGATGATCAAAAGTTATACATAATCGATGTTAACAATACTCCTCATGGTCCAAGCGTTGGAAAAAAATTAAGAGAAGAAAGCGTTAAGAGGATTGCTACCGTTTTTAAAAATGAATTCTTCTAATCTTAATATGTCATTTAAGCCTTGTAAGTCTAAATTTGATACTTTCAATTGCCCAAAAGAATATCAATAAAAAACCTCAGAGAAAACTCTGAGGTTATGTTTAATATTTCACTATTATTTTTTCAATCCACTCCTCTCGAGTAGAGGATCAATGGATGGTTCATGACCACGAAAACGTTTGTAGAGTACCATTGGGTGCTCAGTTCCTCCCTGAGCAAGGATATTATTTCGGAAAGACATTGCTGTTTCTTCATCAAAAATGCCTCTTTCTTTAAAAAGCGAGAATGCATCAGCATCGAGTACTGCTGCCCACATATAGCCATAGTATCCGGCTGCATATCCGCCAGCAAAAATATGACTAAATGAAGTGCTATTCGAAGATCCTTTCACCAATGGTAGCACATCAGCTCTGCTCATGTGCTTGTTTTCAAAATCAATTACATTTCCAGTAAAGGGTTTTTCTAGGCTATGCCAAGCCATATCAATCATTCCCAAACTCAATTGTCTTGTAAAAAAATTTCCTGATAAAAAGTTTCGACTATCAATAATTGCCTGTACCATTTCGGTTGGTATTGCATCACCTGTTTGGTAATGAGTGGCAAACATATCGAGAAAATCTTTTTCAACTGCCCAGTTTTCGAGAATTTGTGATGGTAATTCGACAAAATCGCGATAAACCAATGTACCGGAAAGAGAAGAATAGGTTGAATTTGCAAGTATGCCATGTAAAGCATGGCCAAACTCATGCATAAACGTAGTTACCTCATCAAATGTAAGTAACGAAGGAGTATCTTTAGTTGGTTTTGTAAAGTTGGTTACGATTGATATAAAAGGACGAATATTCTTGCCATCCTTCCTGTACTGATCACGATAACTAGTCATCCATGCTCCACCACTTTTCCCCTCTCTTGGGAAAAAATCGAGGTACAACAATGCAAGAAAAGAACCATCATGATCAATAACCTCATAAACAAAAACATCGGGATGATAGACGGGAATCGAACCATTGTTTTTGAATGAAATACCATATAGCCTATGACATAGGTCAAAAATGCCTTGTTTAACCTTTTCGAGCTGAAAATATGGTTTAACCTCTTCTTCGTTAAAGTTGAAGAGTTTATTCTTAAGCTTCTCGGTATAAAAAGACCAGTCCCACCTTTCAATTCGATGGTTAACACCCAATGATTTAGCCAATTTCTGCGCATCAGCCAGTTCAACTCTTGCAAAGGGTAGAGCAGCATCCAGAATTTCCTCCAAAAAGTTGTTTACCTTATCCGGAGATTCGGCCATTCGTTCTTCTAAAACGTAATGTGCAAATGTTGGATATCCTAAAATATTGGCTAATTCAAGTTTAAGGTTAACAATTTTTTTTATCAATTCAGTGTTATCCCTTTCGTTACCATTAAACCCACGCTTAGTATAGGCTCTATACAATTTCTCCCTCAATTCTCTTTTTTCCGAATACTTCATAAATGGAAAATACATAGGAAAATGTAAGGTAATAACCCATCCATCAAGTTCTTTCTGCTTGGCAGCCAATGCAGCAGCATCAACTAAACTTTTAGGTAATCCGTCAAGGTCTCCTTCATCCTTTAAATGGAGGTAAAATGAGTTAGTTTCTGCAAGCACATTCTCATCAAACAAAAGTGAAAGTTGTGAAAGTTCACGTGTAATCTCTCTGTATTTTTCCTTGCTCTCAGAATCTAAATTTGCACCGTTACGCACAAAACCCTTATAGGTTTTTTCCAACAATGTTTGCTGTTCGGGTGTCAATGAAAAATTTTGGCGATCATCCCAAACTCTCTTAACCCTTTCAAATAGTTCCTGATTTAGATTGATGTCATTTTGAAAATCGGTTAATATGGGCGCTACCTCACGAATTACAGCTTGTAATACGCTATCTGTTTCGGCTTGGTTAAGATTGAACAAAATGGTTGAAATAGTTTTTAAATCCTCTCCGCCTGTTTCGAGAACTTCAATGGTATTTTCAAACGTTGGTTCATTTGTGTTATTAGTAATATTTTCAATTTCGATACGTGCAAGATCTATGGCTTTCTTTATAGCAGGTTTAAAATGTTCAGGTTTAATTAAATCGAATGGTGGCGATTGAAAGGGAGTATTAAACTCTGCCAGAAGAGGATTACTATTTCTTTTAATTCCATCTTCGCAAGAAACTAGCGTAAAAGAAAATATACCAGCCATAAAGTACAAATTGTATTTTTTCATATTAAATTGGATAATTATTAATTGAACACAAAATAAGTAATTATTACTCAAAAAAGTTCACAATATTTACATTGAAATTCGTTTTTCAAAAGTGGTGTTAAAATGATGGGATGGAAAAGTCAAAATATGCCTTTCAAGAAGAAATTCGGAATAATTATACTTTTCATATTAGTTATTTCAATCATTTCCGTAAACACCAATGGTCAGCAAGCTAAAAATGAGATTAACCCCGCTTTACCTAACCTGAAATACATTGAACACTCAATAAAGCTTAAGATAGATAGCATAAGAGTATCAAAAGGACTACATCCTTTTATAAACGATTCCATTCTTTACCTTTCAAGTATTGATCATGCACAATATCTTACTCAGTTAAAAAGTTTAACACATTACCAAATTGACAGCCGACGAAAACGAACATACCACGAAAGAGCAGTAAAATATGGTGCAGAAGATTACTACGTTTCGGAAAATTTGGCCAGGGTATGTTTTGACATAAAAGAAATAGAGGTTAATGAAAATAAAGCCTATGAACTTATTGCCACTGATATTGTAAACAAATGGATTAATTCTAATGCAAATTATGCAAACATCATTGCTCCTTCGCATTCCATTGTTGGCATTGGCTCCTGGTTTGATAAAGAAGCAATGGAAATAAGTGTGGCTATAAACTTTGCAGCTGTAACCGGAGATTACAAATCCCGCCATTACCCGGGATTATTTCCTTACTCCAAACCAGCCTCACACCTTCACATTGATGATCTAAACAAAAAACCTGATCGTAAATACGAATGGGGTATAAATCCAAGTCCCGATCGAAAAATTCAACAGGATTATAGAAAAATAAGCAAAAGAGTTAACACCCTTGGAATTGCTAATCGCAATGACTCAATTTTTGTAGTTTTCAACAATGCTCGAAGAATGGGAACACTTTTTGAAAATCGAAACGATGGACTTGCCTTGGAAATAATTCCTCACGATATCTACTCTTGCCATCCGATCAACAAAATATCAGTGCGAAGGTACGATGAGTTTAATATTAAGGGTTTGCTCACAAAACCTGTTTACAGAGATCATTTGCTAGACAATATGGTTGATCAAAAAAGCAAGCCAAAAGTTGTGTTGAAGTTTTTAAGCATCATCCCCGAAAATTTGAAGAAATCTGAATATTCAATAAACCTTGTAGTTATAAAAAACAACAAGATTGCAGATATTATAACATTCAATGAAACTCCATCGCAAATATTTAGTTCAAAAATTGTCCTGGTGCCAGTTGGAGACAAATCCAAAAGTAGTGTTCACTACATACCCAATCTAAGGCGTGACACGCTAATGCTAAGGATATATTTCGATCAGAATAAAGCAGATGTAAAAACGCATTATAGCGATACCATTACTAGATGGGTTAAAGACAAGCAAATTCAAAGGGCTGCAGTTTATGCCTATGCCAGCATCGAAGGGACCTTTGAAATTAACAAGAATCTAATGGAGCGCAGGGCAAATGAGGTTATCGCCTATTTTAGTCCAAGCGATGGACGATCCGTTAACGTAGTAAAGGTAACCCGGGAGAATTGGTACAATTTTTTTAGAGAGATTGTTGACTCGAGACACGATTTTCTAAAACAGCTCGATCACGAGCGAGTAAGAGAATATGTCAACCAGAAAAAGAATAGTCGAGAATTGGAGCCAGTGCTGGCTCGGCAACGTTATGCCGATCTAAAAATACTGGCCTATAAAACAATAAATGATATTTCCATCGATGGGCTTGCATTATCGGAGTATAAAACCCTGTATGAAAAAATTGAAAAAGAATGTAAAGGTAAGCAATCACCCTACACTGCACAGCAAGATATTATAAAACGAATGGAACAGATTCATTTGTTCCTACTTAACCGCAACACAACAGGAAGAGTGAGTTGGCATACTCTTGAAAATCTTCCCATTGCATTATATTCTGGCGAGTTCGATTACCAGGTTGAACCCCTAGCAAAGCTGTATTACAACAAAAACCGGTTTAAACTGGTAAGCCAGGGCGACTATATGTCGCAAGCCGATAGCCTGAATACTTTAAAAGAACTGATTCGTTTTCCAAATCCAGATCCTATTGTCGCTTACAACTACTTTGCACTTCTTTTCAATAGTGGCGAAATTGATTCCTTTGAACCATTTTATATCATGCGAACCTTACATGAACTCAAAAATCTTATTAATCGATTAGAGTATATCGATTTTGACAGGGAAATACTTGATCATCTTAAACTATACTATCATTTTAAAAGCTTAGAACAAGATTTTTTTATCAACCGATTTGGAGAGCAAGATGCTGATACTAAAGCCTCTTTGGATTTTGTTTTTAATCACTACAAGAATAAGGATTTACCAAAAAAGGTTGCACAAGAGTTGTCTATGTTTTTTTCAGCTTTTAAGCGTTACGATGACGCACAAATGCTTATCGAACCATTCGTTTTTAATCCAAATCCTTGCAAAGAATCATTTGAATTGTACTTAAAGTATTACTACTCGAACCCAAGGATTAAGCAAAATACTGATTTTTACCAATTACTGAAGGATGCCTCTGATATATTCACAAGTCAAGAATGGTGTAATCTTTTTCACGGAAAATGGCCCATAAGCATTCAGGTTCTCGACCACGAGCCACTTCTAATTATGTACTGTAATCATTGTTCAAATTAGCGTAAGCAAACACATATATTATTGATAATCAACTACTATATTATTTATCTCCTTTTTTGATTTCGATAATAGTGATTGATTTAACATACTTTTCTTACTGTTCTATTATTTTTTTTTGTATTTTATACGCAATGAAAAACAAGAAACAAAAAATAATAAATAGGCGCCGATTTATAAAAGGTTTGCTAATGGCTGTTGGAGGGATTTCGTCATTATCCATTCTAAATATTACACTAAGCAAGGCAGGAAACAATACTACAGAAAGCATGGAAGCAAATAAAGGGTTTGAACCAGCATATCTAGCATTACATCGCAATGGTGAGCTTAAAAACAGATATTTAACCCTTCGAGAAATGATGGTTGACTGTAAACTATGTCCTCGCGAATGCAGAGTGAACCGTTTGAAGGGAGAAGAGGGTGTATGCGGAAGCACATCAACGCTAAAAATCTCAAGTTTTCATCCACATTTTGGGGAGGAAAGCCCATTAGTAGGAAACAACGGCTCAGGAACCATTTTCTTCACTCACTGCGGATTACTATGTGTATTCTGCATAAATGCTGATATTAGCCATGGAGGTCAGGGTAATGTTAGCACAGTGAACGATCTGGCACGAATGATGATGACTCTGCAAAAAATGGGTTGTCATAACATCAATGTGGTTACCCCAACACACTACTCTCCCCATATTCTTGAAGCATTAGGTATTGCTGCCAAGCAGGGTCTAAGGCTTCCTGTGGCATACAACACCCATGGTTGGGAAAGAATAGAAATACTCAAAATTCTTGACGGAGTAATTGACATTTATCTTGCCGATTTTAAGTATACCAAATCCTCAATGGCTGGAAAATATTCAGCTGGAGCCTATTCGTACCCAGCAATAACCAAAGAAGCACTTATCGAAATGAATAGGCAAGTGGGTGTGGCAATTCCTAATAAGCAAGGGATACTGGAAAGAGGTTTAATTATTAGGCATCTTGTTATGCCAAATGGAACCAGTGGGTCTATCGAAGCTATGCGATGGATATCTGAAAATCTACCCAAGGATACCTATATTAATGTAATGTCCCAATACACTCCTATGCACAAAGCTTTTGATTATCCTGAAATTGCCCGTAGGATTACAAGAGCAGAGTACAATGAGGTAGTTGATGCTGCTAAATTATTTGGATTAACAAATTTGGATATTCAAGGATAAAGAATAAAGGCTTGCCCTGAGTGCTACACTGAGCCTGTCGAAGTGCTTGCCGAAGGGATAAAGGCTTTTGGTTATTGTTTGAATTCTTTAGTGACTGAATTCGACTTAGGTAAAAGATCTATTCCGTAGCCATTCAAAACCTTCGGTTTCTTTCTGTTTACTAAATAAACACCTAATAGAACTACAATGATGCCAAGTATCTGAATAATATTTACAACTTCACCATCGAAAATCCCCCAAAGAATGGCAAAAATGGGTATTATATAGGTAACAGACGTAGCAAATAGAGCGCTCGTATGGTGAATCAGGTTGTTAAACACAAAAAGTGAAACAACAGAGCCTAGTGCCGAAAGAGTTAGAACGGCAAAAAGGCTTTGCCAAAACCACTCCGAATGCCATGCGGCACTTAAATCAGTTGTAAACAGAATTATTCCTGCTGGCGGTCCAACCAATAAAAAAGACAAAGATGTTATTTGTATTCCATTCATTTCCGATAGACGAAATCTCACCTCATTTGCATTAATCCCATACCCAATTGTTGCAACGATTACGAATAATGCATATGCATTAACTCCGAAAAGAGAACTAAAATCACCCCCTGTTATTAGCGCTATAGCTCCAAGAAAGCCAATGAATACACCAAAATACTGATTTTTTAAGGGTTTGTTACGATAAAAAATAATTCCCACGATCAATGCAAAAAAGGTTGATAGGCTATTAAGCATGCCTGAAAGTGCACTTGTTATATGTGTTTGTGCCAATGCAAACAGAAATGCTGGAAAAAATATTCCAGCATAGCTAACTAATAACAAGTTCTTATAATTACTCCTATTGAGTTTCTTGATATGTCTGATAATAACTGGTAAAAGAATGATAAAGGCAAAAAATACCCTTATTGCAGCCAACTGAATAAAGGTAAAAGCCATAAGTCCTTTCTTCATTAGAATAAATGAACTACCCCAAACCAATGCTAGGAATAGCATGGATATCCATTGCCACAGCTTCTTGCTTAAATCGAACATATTATATCTTCAAAAATAATTAACAAATGTAGAAATTTAATGTGTGTTTTTATCGGAATACAAATCATGCATTATTTTTCATTACAGCAGTATTCATTTCAATAAGTTTAAACGACCATAAATTTATGTTCATCCTCAATTTTTCCCATTTCATCCACATTGGTATTTTTTTTGCAAACGACTGGGGGTATTTTTGCACAAAAGTGTCATAAAAAAGATTTTATAACCCTAAACAAAAAAACATCAAAAAAATGAAACGTTTTTTTTCGCTAGCACTCCTTCTTAATATCTTCTTTTGTATTACTGCTAAAGAAGTTACACAAACTATACGAGGAACAGTTTTTGATAAACAAACCCGAATTACACTACCAGGGGCCAATGTAATTCTTACCCATGTTGATCCAGTTCGGGGAACCTCATCCGATGAAAATGGGAATTTCCGTTTCGAAGAGGTTGAGGTAGGAAGAGTTAGCCTTAAGGTTACTTATGTGGGATATCAGGATGTTTTAATGAACAATATAAACCTTCAATCAGGTAAAGAACTTGTGATCAATATCTATATGGACGAACTAGTTATGGCTGTTGAGGAAGTTGTAATTACACACACTATTGATAAAACCCAATCGCTAAACCGGATGGCTACAGTTAGCGCTAGGGGTTTCACAGTTGAAGAAACTGAACGCTATGCAGGTAGTCGCAACGATCCAGCTCGTATGGCCGCAAATTTTGCTGGAGTTGTTGGGGTTGATGATTCACGTAACGACATAATAATAAGGGGTAACTCACCGATGGGTTTGCTATGGCACCTTGAGGGAGTTGATATACCTAATCCCAACCACTGGGGAATGTCTGGAACCACAGGAGGACCAGTGTGTATGCTTAATAACACCCTACTTGAGAACTCCGATTTTTACACTGGTGCCTTTCCTGCAGAGTACGGAAATGCAGTATCAGGAGTTTTCGATTTACGCATGCGTAACGGTAATAATGAGCAATACGAGTTTCTCGCTCAAGTTGGTTTCAATGGCTTTGAACTTGGAGCCGAAGGCCCATTTAGCCGTGCCAAAGGATCATCGTTTTTGATTAACTACAGGTATTCCACCATGGGCGTTTTCTCTGCCCTTGGTATGGATTTTGGTACAGTTGGCGTTCCGTACTACCAGGATCTATCGTTTAAACTAAACTTCCCAAACACTAAACTTGGTCATATTTCTATGTTTGGACTAGGAGGGTTAAGTGATATTCAAATTTGGAATAGCCTAAAGGATACGAGTCAAATTAACTTTTACACTGGAGAAGGAACCGATATTACAACAGGCACCAACATGGGAGTTGTTGGGATATCCTCACATTACACAATAAGTCCAAATACATTCCTTAAGGTTACTATCGCAGCCATGGGGCAGAACATGTACACTGAGTTGGATACTTTAAGCATGGAGATGGAAAAATTTCGTTTCTATGAAACCAACATGATCGATAATCGGCTTTCAGCATCAGCAATAGTAAACCATAGGTTTAATTCAAGCAATAGCATTAAAGGGGGACTAACCACCAAAATGCTTCTCAGCGATTTTCACGATAAGGTTTGGCGAAAAGAGTTTGATGAGTATCGGAGTCAAATCAATTTTGATGGAACAACTTGGCTTATACAACCTTACTTTCAATGGCAGTATCGACCAACGGATAGGTTGACCTTTAACTCTGGCTTACACTACAACATTTTCACCTACAACAACAGTCAATCTCTTGAGCCACGATTTGGTCTTCGGTATGGGTTGTCACCAAGGCATTCAATTAATCTCGGTTACGGATTGCATAGCCAAATATCTCCGCTTTTCACTTACTTCTTTCAAAAAGTAAATGCCTATGGTACTTACACCATAACAAATCCCGAACTGGGATTAACCAAAAGCCATCAGTTTGTTGTTGGTTATGATTTAAAAATCAATGGTTTTACCAGAGTGAAACTTGAAACATACTACCAGAGTATTTTTGGGGCACCAGTAGATGCAAAAGAAAGCAATTCATTCTCAATGCTTAACAACGGAGCCAGCTTTGAATTTAGCATGCCAGAATATCTTGCCAACAATGGCAAAGGTGAGAACTACGGTGTTGAACTCACCATAGAGCGATTCCTTAACAAGGGGTTGTACTTTCTGGTTACCACCTCACTATTCGAATCGAAATATACTGGGAGCAACGGAAAAGTGTTTAACTCAGCGTTTAACAACAACTATGTAGTAAATGGTTTGATCGGAAAGGAGTTTATTATTGGTAGAAGTAATCCCAAAGCGAAACGTTCTCTATCCATCGACCTAAAAACGATGATTGCCGGAGGTAAAAGGAATACTCCCTGGACTGCAGTCCTCAATCCAGCAACACAGGAGTATGAAAGGCAATGGGATTACGACAAAGCGTTTAGCAAGAAACTAAAAGATTACAATAAAACAGACCTGAAGGTTAGTTTTAGATCCAACAAAATGGGTGTGACTCAGGAATGGGGAATTGAAATCACAAACCTATTGAATAAAAAGAATATTCAGGGTGAAAACTTCAATAAAACCACCGGGGAATCAAAGGAGGTTTATCAAACGCCTATTATGGCCATTCCACAGTGGAGGATAATTTTTTAAATAATTTATAAATGACAATTACAATCCTCAATGGCAATTCAAACAGCCAGAACGGGCATTTCACTGACAAAATCAATTCGCTTGCAAGCCAACTGGGCGAAACCCATCAGGTTCACCTTTTCAACCTTGCAAAAATGAACCTTCACTACTGCACGGGTTGCTGGAGCTGCTGGTGGAAAACCCCAGGGGAATGTGCCATAAAGGATGATGCCGAGCAAATTTTCCGTGCGGTAATCAATTCCGAATTAATAGTATTTGCCTCGCCGCTAATTGCTGGGTTTACCAGTGCAATGCTCAAAAAAATTCAGGATAGACTAATCGTTCTGCTTCACCCCTACCTTCAGATTAACAACGGCGAATCGCACCATAGAAGACGCTACGATAAGTACCCAGAATTCGGTGTAATTATTGATAAAGAGGGTGATACGGATGAGGAAGATTTAAAAATCGTTAAGGATATATACGATCGCCTTGCCATTAACTTTCACAGCAAGCAAAGGTTTATCAAGTTTGTGGACGAAATCGATTCTATAGCAATAGAACACAGATGAAACGGCTTTAACTGTGTAAATCTGTTAAAGATGTGTTATCTGTGTTAAAAAAAATTTCAACTATGAAGTTAACAATATTCAACGGTTCGCCACGCAATAAGAAGAGCAACTCGAAAATCCTAATGGAGCATTTCCTTGAGGGTTACCACATGGTTTCATCGGATGAAATTCCCATATATTATCTTGCCAACGTGGCAAAGATGGATGAGCACGTAAAGGCATTCAAAGAGGCTGAAACTGCAATCGTAATCTTTCCCCTATACTGCGATTGCATGCCTGGTCTGGTAAAGGAGTTTTTCGAAAGGATATCATTATTGGATAAATCTCAAGGCAAAAGAGTTGGTTTTATTCTTCAGTCGGGCTTCCCCGAGGCAATCCATTCAACCTTCCTTGAGCGATACCTTCAAAAATTGGCGGAACGCCAAAAATGGGATTACCTTGGAACGGTTATAAAAGGCGGTGTTGAAGGAATACAGATAATGCCACCCATGATGACTAAAAAGTTGTTTAAAAGTTTCAAGGGTTTAGGTGAGTATTTTGGCAAAACAGGATTATTTAATCCAGAGATAGTTGAATCACTTAAAAAACCCTATAAACTTTCAAAATCGCGATTACTTTTCTTTAGATTTGGGAGTTTATTTGGGCTAACCAATTTCTACTGGAATAGCAACCTTAAAAAGCATAATGCGTTTGAGGAAAGGTATGCCCAACCCTACAAATAGAAGCATAAAATGGAAAATCTGACGAAAAAACTCTCCAAAAAGACCAAATTGGACGATAGAATACTTCTTTTCCTTGGTATTCCATTGCTTGCCATAATTGCCTTTTTTGCATTTGGTAATGATGAATTTGACGGCAATGCCCATAAGGTAATGGTTGGGGTAGCAGGATCTCTGCTTTCCACTCTAGTTATGTGGCTTGGTGTTAGGAAAATTGTAATTTTTCTGTGGAACAAGTACCCATGGGAAAAGCACCCAATTAAGCATTTGGTTATTGAAATTGCTGCAATACTGGGTTACACAACATTGGCTGGATTACTGCTATTCACAATATGGTACTTTTATGATCCCACTTTAATTACTAAGGAAGATATTGGTCTAAATATCTTCTTTACGCTAACTATAACCTTTCTGATAACCTCGCTTCACGAGGGGTATTTTTTCTTCATGCAATGGAAACACACAATAGTATTAAGTGAAAAACTAGAAAAAGAGAATATACAAAGCCAATACGAAACCCTAAAGAACCAGATCAGCCCTCATTTCCTTTTTAACAACCTGAATACGTTGACAAATCTTATCGAGGAGGATGCCAAATTAGCTGTTGAATACGTGCAACGTACTGCTAACTACTACCGCAATATATTGAATATCAAAGATAAGGATATTATTTCATTGGATGAAGAGTTAAAGTTGATTGAGGATTATTACTTTTTGCAGAAGAAAAGGTATGGGGATAATCTTAATTTGATAATCGATATTTCAAATGAATTAATGGAATCGACTTATGTAGCTCCATTGACCCTTCAAATGCTATTTGAGAACGCAATCAAGCATAACATCATCTCAAAAGAAAAACCACTGAATATCACTATTAAATCTGGAGAGGATTACATAATCGTCGAGAACAACCTACAACGGCGCAATAGTGAAGAGGTTTCAAACCGTTTTGGATTGCAGAATATAACCAACCGCTACCGGTTTTTAAGCAGCAAAGAGGTTATAATTACCCAGAATAATTTTAATTTTACCGTTAAAGTACCAGTTTTAAATATTCAATAATGATAAAAGCTTTAGTTGTTGAAGATGAAGTTGCCGCTTCCAATCGTCTGGTTAAAATGATTGGTGATATTGACCCTAATATCAATGTAATTAAGGTTACCGACAGTATCGAATCAACAATTAAATGGCTGAAAGAGAACTCTGAACCCGATTTGATGTTTATTGATATTCACCTGGCCGATGGATCCAGCTTTAAAATATTTGAGCAGATTACCGTGAAATGTCCCATCATCTTCACCACAGCCTACGACCAGTACGCCCTTAAGGCGTTTAAGGTGAACAGCATCGATTACCTGCTTAAACCCATTAAGCGGGAGGAACTGGCCTTCAGCATTAAGAAGTATAAGGAAACCAAACTTGATCCAGTGGACTTTGTGTCCCTAATCAACGATATTAAAAAACAGAAAGAGCCTCATTATCAGAAACGTTTTATGGTTCAGTATGCCGATAAGCTGAAATCAATCGATGTTGACGATATTGCATACTTTATCGCACGGGAGAAATCGGTTTTTTTAGTTGCAAAGCAAGGAGCTAACTATGCTATCGATTATACTCTGGACAGGCTAGAGGAGGTGCTAAACCCCGATACATTTTTTCGAATAAACCGAAAGTTTATTGTGAATATTGCAAGCATTGGTTCAATGCATTTCTACTCCAAGTCGCGGGTAAAAATTGACCTCATTCCAAAACCTGATCTAGATGTCATTGTAAGTTCAGAAAGAGCTGCTGGGTTTAAAGTGTGGCTGAATCGATGATTGGGTGTAAACTTTTCAATAAATTTGATGTCAAACAAATTAAGTATTTTCCAAATAATCATCCTTCAATGATTTAAAAATGAAAACGAACAAAAAAACTAGGCTTAATAGAAGAAATTTCTTCAAAATGCTAACTTTTGGGGGAGTTGGTGCGGCTTTACTCCCAAGTTTTGCCAAAAATAGTTTTGGCGTTCAGAATAGTGTTTCCGATAAACCTGCAACCAATCTCAATGATGCACTCTCCATTCCTCGCAACTTGAATTCATTACCCGGTAAGTACCCTGCAAGGGTAATTAGGGTAGATCACCCAAACTCTTTCGCTGATAATAAGATCAACGAGAATGCTACCTACGAAATGCTGGAAAGGGGCATTCTTGCAATAACAGGAGCTTCAACATTAAAAGAAGCTTGGTTGCAATTTGTAAAACCAGGAGATCGGATTGGGCTTAAACTAAATCCCATTGGTGGCAAGTTGTTATCCACCTCACACGAAGTGGTTAGATCAGTAATCGCCCAACTCGAAGAGTCTGGTATATCACGAAGTGATATTACCATATGGGACAGACGGGAGTTTCAGCTTCACGAAGCTGGCTTTACTGAGGATAATTACCCCGGTATTAGAATCATAGGAACTGAATGTAAGGATGCCAATGGCTCATACTACGGTTCCGACGGAAAACTTTACAGCGAATCAAGAATCGATAAGGATTGGTTCTACTGGGCAGATGTTGATGGCCAATACGATGAGTACACCATGCCATACATGGTAAATGGAGGTAAATACTCTTACTTTACCAACATACTAACAAAAGAACTAGATAAAGTTATCAATATTCCCATCCTTAAAAATGCCGGAGCTTCCATCACCCTCTGCCTAAAAAACCTTGGCTATGGTGTTATTACTAACACATCCAGACTTCATTCGCAATTATGGAGTGAGACTAGTGCTCAGGTATGTGCTTTCCCTCCTGTTCGCGATAAGGTTGTTTTAAATATTGTAGATGGTATTGTGGGTTGCTATAATGGTGGACCTGGAGCAAATCCTCAGTTTATTTTACCATACAAAACCCTTTTGTTGGGTACCGATCCAGTGGCTGTGGATAGAATTGGCTACGATATAGTCATTAAAAAGAGAATCGAAATGGGTGCTCAGGAACAGGATACTGATAGGGGAAAGGAATTCATGAACCTGGCTGCATCCTATGGATTAGGGGAGAATGATATAGATAAAATTGATTTACAAACCATTAACATGTCATAGAGTAATGAGATTACAATTTCTTCTTATTTTTTTTCCAATATTTTTTAATGCAATATCGCAGAATACTCTAATCCATAAGCTATCACCCGACGATTTGCCGGGGATGGAAGAAAGCAGATGGGAGGTCTTTAATGAAAACTCCCTTTGGGGATACATCAATGGAGGAGCCGACTTATACTTTGAGTATGGTTTTCAGGAGATGTCCGTGCAGGACATTATTTGGCATAACCAACGATTTAAGATAGATGCTTATACCATGAGTTATCCCGAATCAGCCTTTGGCATATTCAGCGTTTCGCGCTATGGATGCATGAAAAACAATGAAGATTTTGCCAAATGGATGTGTATTGGAACTCATCAGGTGCTGGTTTGTAAAGGTAATTTATACCTTTCTGTTATTGCCTATAGCGGATCAGAAAAGGGAATAAATTTAGCAACTCAAATTGCCAAAAAAATTATTGAAAAAGTTAATTATCAAGATTTTAAACTTCCAAGTATTCTTTCTAAAGATTACTTTCTAGATAAATCCTCCCTTAAGCTTATTACAGGACAATTAGCCATGCAGAATAGCCTAACATCTATGGAAAAATCCTTTAGCTCAGTTTCCGATTATCAGCTTTGGGTTGCTCCCATTGAGGTAAATTCTCATAAAGCAACCATTCTGGTCGTTACATTCCAGAATGAAGAGGATTGTACGAAAGTAGCTTCGCGAATTCCAGAAAATGATGGTCAGTATTCTATAACTAAAAAGAAAAATAAATTATTGGGCATCAAATTATTTGACAAGGATGGTCAAATAGAGGTATTCAATTCAATTGTGAGTGATTTTTTAAACGAATAATAATTGCCAATTAGGATAAAAAAAAGGAGATCAGTAATTAATCTCCTTTCATTGTTATTATTAAAGTATTCTTAACCTAACTTAATACTCTTTAACCTCAACATCTCCTCGAAGGGCCATAAGAGCATTCATAGCTAAAGCCTGCATCTCATCCTCACCCGGATAAACAGCAACTGGAGCTATAAAGTTAACCATTTCTTTTATGTAATCGACAAGATATGGGTTATGTGCAATTCCTCCCGTTAGGATAATTCCGTCTACCCTACCCTTAAGTACAACTGCCATTTGTCCAATATATTTTGCAATGTTATATGACATGGCATCCTGTAGTAGTTTTGCTATAGAATCCCCTTCCTTGGCTTTTGTTTCAATTTCATAAGCATCGTTTGTTCCAGCATGAGCAACTAATCCCCCTTTTCCTGTAATCATTTTCTTAACCTCTTCGAAGGTTACTTCGCCGCTAAAACAGAGTTTTGCCAACTGACCAGCAGGAATTGTACCTGCCCTTTCGGGAGAAAAAGGTCCTTCACCATCAAGAGCGTTATTTACATCAATAACTCTTCCCATGTAATGAGCTCCAACTGAAATACCACCACCCAAGTGAGCAACAATAATATTCAATTCCTCATACTTCTTATCAAGGCTTTTAGCATATTGCCTCGCGATAGCTTTTTGGTTCAGGGCATGAAAAATTGATACTCTTTCGAATTTAGGATGACCTGCTATTCTTGCCACCTCCTGCATCTCGTCAACCACAACTGGATCAGCAATGAATGCTTTTGCATTAGGAAGGCCTGAAGCAATATCATCGGCAATTAATGCTCCCAAATTGCTTGCATGCTCACCACGAATACAATTCTTAATGTCCTCCTTCATTCGAGAATTAACACGATAAACACCAGATTCGATGGGTTTGATCAAACCGCCTCTTCCGACTACGGCAGAAAACTTCTTAATGTCAATTTCAGCCTCTTTCAACTCTTTTAGGATAATTTCTCTACGGAATTCGAATTGATCGGCCACTTTTATGAAACGACTCAATTCTTCGGTATGATGGCGAATTGTTTTAAGGAAAACAGATTTTGTATTGCGGTAAACCGCAATTTTCGTTGATGTTGAACCAGGATTAATGGCGAGAATCTTTACATCTTCCATCTTATCGATGTTTTAGGTTAGTTTACTTAGCTGCATTGGCAGCAAGGGCAATGGAAAACATTTTTGATTTAACACTATCGCCGCGTGATGTAAGTACACATGGTACTTTGGCTCCAACAACCATTGCTCCCAATTCTCCTTTAGCCAGTTTAGTACAAGCTTTGAAAAATACGTTTCCGCTTTCAATGTTGGGAAAAAGAATACAATCGGCATCTCCAGCCACCTCACCTGTTAGCTTTTTAATCTGTGCCGATTCTTTATCGATGGCCACATCCAATGCTAAAGGTCCATCTATTAATGCACCCTTAATCTGACCCCTATCGCCCATTTTTGAAATGATAGTTGCATCTACACAAGCAGGCATTGCCGATGAAACCTGCTCAGTTGCAGCAAGAAGAGCAACCTTTGGTTTTTCAATATCCAAAGAATGAGCAACATCAATCAAGTAATTGGTAATGGCAATTTTTTGGCTAATGTCTGGAGCAGGAATTATAGCTACATCACCTACAATCAAGAGTTTTGGATAGGTAGGCACCTGTACAACAGTAACATGCGAAAGAACTGCTTTCGGTGGCATTAAACCTGTTTCCTTGTTTAAAATGGCACGCATATACTTATCGGTACTTACAAGTCCTTTCATCAGTACGTTGCCCTCTCCTTTATTAATGAGATCAACAGCCTTATTGGCTGCTTTCATCTCATCGTTCTCCTGAACGATTTTGAACTTTGAAGGATCGATTTTATGCTTTGTGCACACTTCTTTAATGGTTTTCTCATCGCCCACTAGAGTTGCTTCAACAATACCCATATCAACTGCCATACTAACGGCCTCAATGGTATGATCATCGTTAGCATAAGCAGCTACTAATCTTTTCTTTGGTTTACTCTTTAGAATTTCGAAGAGTTGATCAAGTTTTGTGATTGACATTTTCTTAAAAAATTAATATTGTTTAATAATTACTGATAATGCTTATTATATTCAAGTTACTTTTTCATACGGCTAACAATGTAAGCCGTATCGGATGCGATAACCAACTCCTCATTTGTGGTTATTGCCATTACTTTAACCCTCGAGTTGGGTTTGGTAAGCAGTTTATCCTTTCCACGAACTCCACGATTGGCATCTTTATCAAAATCAATTCCCATAAATTCTAAAGGAGCACAAACCTCTTCGCGGAGAACACTATCGTTTTCTCCAATTCCTCCAGTAAAAATTATTAAATCAACACCACCCATTATGGCAGCATAAGAACCTACAAATTGAGTAACCCTGTAGTCATACATGTCAAGGGAAAGTTTAGCACGCTCGTGCCCTTCTGCGGCAGCGTTTTCCAAATCACGCATATCAGATGATAGTCCTGAGATACCTGCCACACCACTCTTTTTATTGATCAGATCGCTAATTCCCTTAAAATTAAGGTTTTCCCTCTCAGCAATGTAAAGGAGAACTCCCGGATCGATGCTACCGCAACGGGTACCCATTAAAAGACCATCTACCGGGGTGAAACCCATTGAAGTATCAACCGATTTTCCATTCTTTATTGCAGCGATAGATGCACCATTGCCCAGATGGCAAGTAATGATTTTTGACTTTTCAAAATCCATTCCTAATATCTTACAAGCCTTTTTGGCAACATATTTATGGCTGGTACCATGAAATCCGTATTTACGAATCTTAAGGTTTTCATAGTATTCGTAAGGGATTCCGTACATATAAGCATGTTTTGGCATTGTCTGGTGAAACGAGGTATCGAAAACTGCTACCTGAGGCACACCCGGAAGTAAACTTTCCATGGAAAGAATACCCTTAAGGTTAGCAGGATTATGTAGTGGTGCTAACTCGATACACTTTTCAATTTCGTGCTTCACTTTATCAGTAATGAAACTACTTTCGGTGAAGAACTCTCCTCCATGGGCAACCCTATGTCCAACGGCTTTAATCTCATCTAAACTTTTAATTACACCGTTCTTCTCGTCCACAAGGGCTTTTAGAATTAGATCTATCCCCACAGTGTGATCGGGAATATCTTTTACCAACTCCATGCGCTCCTTGCCTTCGGGTTTATGTGTAAGAATTCCATCGGTAATACCAATACGCTCAACGATTCCCTTTGCAAGGAGTTTTTCCTTTTCGCACATATCAATTACTTGATACTTAATCGAAGAGCTGCCACAATTTAATACTAAAACAATCATTGGGAAAAATATTATTTGATTATCAATCGATTAGAAAAAATATTTGGAATGACCAAACTTACAAAAAATTCATGAAAAATTCTATGGAGTTGTTAAAATACTAACATATTAAATGACCTGAAAATCATAGAATTTTCAAAACTCTTTAGAAAATAATAGGTAGGCAATTTGGCTTACTATCAATGTTATGATTAATAACATATTTTTAAGCCGTGATTAGGGGTATTATTAGATTGTGCAATAAGATCGAGAAATGAAATAATTAAGGTCAAAAATCCATTTCTTAAGGTAACCAATTAATATTTTATATTAATTCAAGCGTTTCGCTTGGTACCCAGCCCTTATTACCATCGGCAATTCGAATCTCAACCCACTGTCCAAGCGCCTTTGTTATTTCAACTTTTGTACCTGAATGTAGGATAAAAATATCCTTACCTGTTTCACCTGGTGAACTTCGTACAGATACAGCCTGCTGGAATATGATGGCTTGATTGCGGAGGTTTTCTTTATGCTTTTCTTGTGCGCTAAATACCATCGACATGATTGTTAGTAATAGCGTTAATATACCAGAAGCAAAGGTTAGTCGCTTAATCCAACCCCTTGAAGAGAACCAGAAATAAAGAGCAAAAGTGAAGGTTAAAGCTAAAAAAAAGAGGCTTGTCCATGCCCATCCATTGGATGTTAGAATGGCACGAGCCATACGATACCATTTGGTTAGAAAGAAAATGGGAAGTGGCTCTATCCTATCAACGGTAAAAGTTCGGGCAAACTCAAGATTAAACAGAATATCCTCGTCATTAGGCTTTAGCCTATAAGCCCTTTCGAAGTTAAGTATGGCATAGGGGATTCTGTTTAACTTAAAGTACGAGTTGCCTAAATTATAGTACAATTCAGCATTCTGGTAACCACTATCCACAAGCGTTTGGTATAACTCAGCAGCCTTATCAAAGTTTCCATCAATGTAGTGAATATTTGCCTTGATGAGCAAAGAATCGGGGGATGCATAGGCATAAAAAGCCAGGCAGATTATTGTTAAAGAGATAAAAAATGTTTTTGACTTCATAAAAATGGATTTGTATCAGTTTATAATCAACAGCGTATGCTTTTAAATTAAAAATTACGATTTATTTAACCCTATCCCAAAAAATCATTTTTCTATGACTCCTTCCAACCGCGCTATCAGTGTTAAAGCACTATCGTAAAGAACATTCATCTGCGACGGCTCACTCTTTGGCGCATATCGGGCATATTCGCATACAGAAATAATTTTTATAAACTCCTCAATATCAATTTCTGATACTTTATGTGCTATCAGCGTTTCTTTTGCGTTATCGCTAGTTAGATTTGCTACAGGAATGCTCAGCTTATCAGACACATATCCCCATAAAGCTCTTAATAGTTCCTCATAAAATTTCTCACTATTAGATTCAAGTAGATATTGCTGAGCTTGTTTAAGTCTCTTACGTGCCATCTTGTTAGCTTTCTTGGTACGTACAAAGACAATATTGCCCCTCAACTTCCGCTGGTGATTTATCCAAATGAACGAACCAATAAACAGAATAACTAGAAATAAAATGAGAAAAAGATACCTGAAACTTGCAAATAATATTGTATTTGTTGTGCTAAGAGTAAAACCATCTGTTTTAATGAATCGGATATCCTGTCCTATAAAACGGATATCTTCTCGTCCAAAACCTACCATTTGAAGATTTGTCGGTTCACTACCATCTGCTTCAACCTTGAGGGCAAGAGGTTTAGACTTAAGAACAACGTAATTTTCCTGAACCGGATCAAAATAAGCAAACTCTAAAGTACCCATATCAAAGTTTCCTGGTGCTCGAGGAATTGCAACAAACTCAAAGGTTTTTGAACCAGATGCTCCTTGAGATGTGGTATTTATTCTATCTGTAGTTTTAGGATCAAAAACCTCAAAGCCACCCGGGAACTCGAATTTTGGTGTTTCAATAAGCCGTAGATTACCGCTTCCAGCTACTCTTACTTTTAGGTTAACAGCCTCATTTGTTTTGATATCAGTTTTATCAAACGCTGCTTCAAGATTAAAACGACCAACGGCACCTGTAAATGAAGCTGGAGCATTAGGTGGTAAATCCCTTATTTTTAGGGTAACTGGTTTGCTAGCCAACCGTCGACGGACGGTTTGATATGTTCCAAAAAATTCGTCGAACATGGATTGAGGTCTACCTCCACGTTGTTGTAATAGAACAACAATTTCGAATGGATCAATGGGTATATCACCTGTTCGCTGTGGAAACAACAAATACTTCTTTAGAACTCCCATGTTGAATATCCGACCGTTAAGGTTAACCCTTTGGAATTCAATATTATTAGGAGTTTCAACATCCTGACTCCAAAAGCCATTGAAGGGAGGAAACTTTACATCATCAAAACCTGAAATATTCTGTCGGGTATATATTTTTATGGTGGCTAAAATTGGTTGTCCACGATATGCTGTCTGCCTATCGAATTCTACTGCCACAAATACATCCTCTGTATCCTGACTTGAATCGGATTTTGGGCGGGTATCTGATTGCTGTTGTGGCGAAGTTGACGATTGCCCAGCAGTTCCCTTCACAACCTCAATGGCAATTTGCTGCGATTTATGTTCTTTTTTAGATACAATTACACTAGCAGGATCAATGGTGAATTTTCCTTCGGAAGTTGCTTCAAGAATATAAGTATAGGTAAATTCATAGGTTTGTGTCATTTGACCGTTGATAATCTGTATGCTGCTACTGGTTGAAGTACTGGGTCCGGCAAGAATGTAAAAACCTTCGAATGAAGGAGGTTTGAACTCCTGTGGTCTTGCATTGAGCTTATAGGTAAGCCTAAATTGTTCACCAACTGCCACAACGTTTGGTGCAGTCACAGTAAACTCAACATCCTGAGCCACAACGATACTTGCGCATGATGCAAGGAATAGTAAAATGGAGATTATTTGTTTTTTATGCATAAACTTCACCTTTACCAGTTCTTATCAACTCTTACCTGTTTTTGCTTAGCTTGTTCCTCTCTCACCCTATCCTGAATTTCTTGCTCAGTATTCTGTATTGCCTCTAGCATTCTTCGAGCATCCTCTGGAGATATTTTTTGTTCTTGCTCCTGCTGATCTTGTTTCTGCTGATCTTGCTGTTTCTCTTTATCCTGCTTGTTATCATCCTGTTTTTCGTCCTTATTTTGCTCTTTTTGATCCTTATTATCCTGCTTATCGTCCTGATTATCGCCTTCGTCATTTTGATCCTGCTGCTGCTCTTGCTGCAAAAGCATACGTTGAGCCTGTGCCAGATTATACTTGGTTTCTATATCGTTGGGATTGTGCCGTAATGCATTCTTGTATGCTTCAACACTCTCACTAAAGTTTTGCTGTTTGAAGTATGAATTACCAAGATTATGAAAAACTTTCGCTTTATCTTTCGAGTCTATGTTATGGGATTTTAAATCATCATAGAGTTGTGTAGCCTCTTCGTACTTTTCCTGCTTATAAAGGGCGTCACCCAGATTAAAATTTGCTTTGTATGATGATGGGTTCAATTCAAGGGCCGAGCGATATGCAATTTCAGCATCAATATATTCGCTTTTCTTGAACTCCCTATTCCCTTCGCGTACAGCTTTTTTTTCTGTTTGGGCAAAAGTAAATGTTGCAAAAAGTGAAGAAACTAGTATAAATGAAAAAATATTTCGCATCATCCTATTTATTTTTAAGCTCATAGTCAAATACATTGATTAAAGTATCTACCTACATCTCTTTATTCTTTTCTTTCACCAAATAAATTCAATTTCTGGATTAACCTGTTACGTCTTTCTAGCACAAAAAATTCAAGCAGCAAAAGAAAAAGAGCAACCCCAAAAAGGTACTGAAATTGATCGTCAAATTCAGAGTAAACCTTATCCTTAAACTCTGCTCTCTCCAAACGGTTAATCTCTTCAAAAAGAGGCAACAATCCTATTTGAGTATTGGTGGCTCTTATATATCTTCCTCCACCAGAAATAGCAACCTTCGATAACGTTTCCTCATCGAGACGAGTAACAACCACATTATCTTCTTTATCCTTCAAGAAATCCTGCCTTCCTCTACCTGTTGGAATAGGTGCCCCCTGAGGAGAACCTATACCTATGGCATGAACAATAATACCCTTTTCTGAAGCCCTGCGAGCAGCCTCTATTGGATCGTCCTCATGGTTCTCACCATCTGAAATTACAACTATCACCTTGCTGGTTTCTTCTTGTGGGCTGAATGAGCTAGCTGCTAAATTTATTGCTGCTCCTATAGCAGTTCCCTGCTTAGCAACTATACCCGGACTAATTGATGACAAAAACATCTTTGCCGAAGTATAATCATTGGTAACTGGTAATTGTACATAGGCATCGCCAGCAAAAACGATAAGTCCTACCCTATCATTTGAAAGCTGATCGACTAACCTTGAAATTGCCTGCTTGGCGCGTTCCAACCTGTTTGGTTGGATATCTTGTGCCATCATACTATTAGAAACATCGAGCGCAATGATTATTTCGATTCCCTTCCGTTTAACTTCGGTAAGTTTAGATCCAAACTGTGGGCCTGCCAGTCCAAATACCATAAACGCTAATACAGTAAGTAAAAAAATCAACTTGATCCATCCTCTTCGGAACGAAACACCAGGCATTAACTGCTTTATAAGCTGTGTATTGCCAAATTCCGATAATTTCCTCTTTTTCAATAGTGATGAAACGAAGTAGATACCAAAAACGATTGGTATTAATAATAAAAGGTACAGATATTCTGGATTAGCAAATCGAAACATAGTCCTTTAGTTAAAACTCAATGATCATTTATTGTTTAAAAAAATACTAAATTCTAATTCTACATCTATGGCAGAACTCTTAACACAGTTGATCTTAGCAAAATGTCCATTGCTAGTAATGCAATGGCAAAAAAGGCATAAATATGATATTCTTCTTTCTTTTTGCTTATCTCGGTTACCTCAATCTTAGTTTTTTCCAGCTGATCAATCTGTTCGTAAACCTGTTTCAAACCCTTGCCATCAGTGGCGCGAAAATATTGACCCCCGGTCATTTGAGCAATCTGCTTCAATACATCCTCATCGATCTCAACCTTCATATTCTGCATTCTAGTTCCAAAAGGAGTTTGAACAGGGTACGGAGCTGTACCGTGAGTACCCACTCCTACAGTGTAAACCCTTACATCAAATGTTTTTGCGATTTCAGCTGCTGTTAATGGTGCTATTTCGCCTTTATTATTTACACCATCCGTTAGGAGAATTATCACCTTGCTGGAGGCATCACTCTCCTTTAGTCGTGAAACGGCTGTGGCTAAACCTACCCCAATCGCCGTTCCATCCTCGATAAGCCCTAGTTTAATATCCTTAAACTGATTGACTACGGTTCTTAAATCAGTAGTTAACGGACACATGGTAAAGCTCTCCCCTGCAAAAATAACGAGTCCAATCCTGTCATTTCGCCTTCCCGAAACAAACTGAATGGCAATATCTTTTGCAGCCTCAAGCCTATCGGGCTTAAAGTCTTGCGCAAGCATACTGCTGGATATATCCAATGCAATCATTATATCAATTCCCTCGGTTTCAACCATTTGCTCAATATTATGGGATTGTGGTCGGGCAATAACAACAATTATCAATGCAAACGACATGACCTTTAGGGCAAAAGGTAAGTGCCTTAAATATACTCTGGGCGAAACGGGAGCATTACCAAATGCCATAAGACTAGAAATTTGCATGCTCGCACTAGAATCTTTTTGCTTATATATGTACCATGCTACTAACGGTAGAACCAAAAGCAACAAGTAAAGCAACTTAGGGTAAGTAAACACCACACTGCTCATTTCTCTGTGGATTTGATGGGTTCAACATACTCGTTAATATCCTCGTTATTGCTTTTTTCTGGATTATCAATACTTAAATCTTCTTCTTCATCCAAAACTTCCTCAACCTTTGTTTCGTTTACAAAACGAAAACCAAAATCAAGGCATACTTCATTTTCAGAAACTTCAGGTTTAAATCGGGCAAACTTCACCAAATCGGCAAGAGATAAGGTATCTTGCAATTTTTCAATTAACTCGATTCTAATAAGTTCTCCTTTCCTAATACTACTTATAATTTCGTATGTAGTTTGCTCCATGGCTGAAACACCAAACCTTCCCTCAATGTAATAACGAATAATATCAGTTAACAGGGTATAGTAATGTTTATGGTTATCAGTATTCCACAATTTCTGCTCTTTTAACTTCTCTAGCTGACGTAAGGCAACAACGTGAGGTGGTTCAGTTCTTTTGGTGGGGAAGAATATTTTCTCTCCCTTCTTTCTTTTAATTAGGTATAAAACCAAAAGCGTTACAATTGCTGCAATTAGTAATCCTAATCCTATCCACGGAGCAACCTCAGCGAAAGTAATAGGTTCGCTATATGGCATCTTAATATCGTAAATGATCGCCTTGGTAGTATCGGGGGGCAATGTATTTACCATTAGCCATATAGGTGATGTTAATGCAGTATCTACTTTCTCTCCATCGCTAAACAGTAGCAAAATTCGTGGTATACGGTAATAGCCCTCATCAAATGATGTTAAAAGAAGATGATATGTTAACTCTTTTTGCCCAGATCGTTTTACTAACGTGTCAATTTTAGGAAGTCCTAAAACCTCAATGCCAGTAATTATAGTGTCAGCAAAAAAGGGAAACTGAACTTCGTACTTCTTTGGTATAATGGCAGTTAACCGTAATTCTACATGATCTCCAATGAGAATTGTATCGGTTGAAAGCGACGACTGAAAGCTATATGCTTGTTGGTGGGCATAAGTGGCATTTGAAGCAAAAAAAAGTAAAGCCAGTATAATAACACTAAATGCTTGTTTGAACTTCGCCTCTTCTAAAAATCTAAATGAGAGATTTTGCCATGACAGACGATTTATATGTTTTGAAATTTTCTTCATCTTACAGAAAACTTATTTATGCGCGTTGCTTGAAAAGTTTAATAAGAGGTTTAACATAATCCTCGTTGGTTGAAATGGGAACCCAATCGACATTGCAACGTGAAAACGCTTGCTTTAATGAAATACCTGTATCATTCCACCATTTGGTATAAGCTTCGCGTAATGAAGTGCGTGATGTGTCAACCCAAGAGTAACCACCTGTTTCGGCGTCTTTAAGCTTCATCAAACCTATAGGGGGAAGTTCAATTTCTCTTGGATCGTAAACCCTTATGGCAACAACATCATGTTTATTACCGGCAATAGTGAGGGCATTGGTAAAATTAGGTTCAACCGAATCGGGGATAAAATCCATAAAATCGCTTAAAACGAAAGTGGTGCATCGTTTCTTTATGGCATTTGTAAGATATCTAAGAGCCTCTGACAGATTTGTTCCCTGACTTGTAGGAGTAAAAAATATGAGTTCACGAATTATGTGAAGTATGTGTGTACGTCCCTTTTTGGGAGGAATAAACTTTTCAATTTTATCGCTGAACATTAACACACCTATCTTGTCGTTATTCTGAATTGCCGAAAAAGCAAGAACTGCGGCTATTTCAGTTACCAAGTTTTTCTTGAGAAGATTGGTTGTTCCAAACATACGCGAACCACTTACATCAATCAGAAGCATTACCGTAAGTTCCCGTTCCTCCTCAAAAATCTTGATGTAGGGTTGGTTAAAACGTGCTGTAACATTCCAATCGATGTTACGAATATCATCGCCATATTGGTAATCGCGAACTTCGCTGAAAGCCATACCACGCCCCTTAAAAGCACTATGGTACTGTCCGGCGAATATTTGTCGCGATAGTCCACGGGTTTTTATCTCAATTTTTCGTACTCGTTTTAATAATTCTGATGCTTCCACGACTACTGAATTTTAAATCACTTTTTTGGTTTTACAAAAACTGTTATAAACCACTCTCCCTTAATTAATTCAACTACATATTTTTTCCCGTCTTTTTCCTCTTCCCATGTTAGCCCCTTCTGTTTTCCATACTTAATATTCAACTCATCACGAATCCTATTAAATAACCATGTATTATACATCCTCGAAACAGAAGTACAATATCCATCAGCATTAAGCATGAAAAGCAGAGTTTGCTCTTCGAAGGTATTTTCGAATTTGATGAAGCTACGATCCAGATTATACACCTCCTTTGTAAATGCAAAACCGGATAACTCTTGCTTTACCCTATCCCGAATCTCATCCTTATGCAGCCCTATATAATTTTGGCCTAAGCCAGAAGATGCAATGAATAGTAAAACTGCTATAAATATGTTTCGGGTTAGAATGATCATCAGTTATGGGACTTCAATGGTATTTAAAATGTCAGTTACTATATCTTCCGTTGTAATGTTTTCTGCCTCTGCTTCGTAAGTTAATCCAATACGATGTCGAAGAACATCATGGCATACCGAACGAATATCCTCAGGGATAACATAACCCCTGCGCTTTATAAAGGCGAATGCCTTTGCTGCTAAAGATAGGTTGATGCTTGCCCTTGGAGAAGCACCATAGGCTATCATACTCTCAAACTTCTCCAACTTATATTCCTTTGGAAATCGTGTAGCAAAAACAATATCGAGAATGTACTTCTCAATCTTCTCATCCATATACACTTCTCTAACAACTGCACGAGCTTTAATGATATCCTCAGGTTTTATTACCCTATCGGCATGAGGAAAAGTTAATGCAACGTTTTGCCTAATAATCAATTTCTCTTCTTCAACCCTGGGGTATGTAATTTTAACCTTAAGCATAAATCTATCGACCTGAGCCTCGGGAAGGGGATATGTTCCCTCCTGCTCAATGGGGTTCTGGGTTGCCATTACAAGAAATGGGGAGGGTAACTTGAATGTTTCGTCTCCAATAGTTACTTGTCTTTCCTGCATGGCTTCGAGCAATGCGCTTTGCACCTTTGCTGGAGCACGATTTATCTCATCGGCAAGAACAAAATTGGTAAAGATGGGACCCTTCTTCACATGGAACTCTTCCTTCTTTTGGCTGTAAACCATTGTCCCAATTAGGTCAGCAGGGAGCAAGTCGGGGGTAAACTGAATGCGTGCAAAGCTAGCATCTATTGTATTGGCAAGTGTATTGATTGCCAATGTTTTTGCCAAACCCGGAACACCTTCAAGCAGGATATGTCCATCGGCAAGCAAACCTATGAGCAATGACTCAACAAGGTGTTTCTGCCCAACAATAACCTTACCCATCTCCATGTTAATAATATCAACAAAC
>CAZDXY010000002.1:0-9166 GCA_964509385.1 uncultured Rikenellaceae bacterium | reverse complement strand
AATTTGCAGATTTATAAGGCATTTCAGCGTTAAAAATCGTTAAAAAAAGTAAAGTTTTGCTAAGAGATAATGGCTTAGGATATGAGATAAGTTTGTTATTAGCAATGCAATTAAAATCGGCCAAATTTACTAACGAAGAAGGTAATTCCATGGATTTTCTGAGAAACAGTTTAAATTTTGATATAAAAGCATAGATGCGATTTCTCAGTAAATGTTAAAGGAGATTATTTTAAATGGCTATTTTTACACTAGAAATTATATATGATATGATTAAATCCCTGAAATACTTTTATTTAAAAACACTCGTAATGCTTAAATACCTATTTATTACGCTGGGTATTATTTTTTTCATACTGTTACTGTTAAGTTTCACATCTCAACCTTTCTGGGCCTATCACTGGCTGGGTACGCATAAAAGCAATTTTGAATCAGATCCTCATTATATTGTGGTTATGGGTGCAGGTGGTATGCCTAGCCCCGAGGGCTTAATGCGATGTTTCTATGCAGCACAAGCTGCCAACCAGTACCCCAATTCGGAAGTAATTATTGCAATGCCAACCTTAATTGATTTTTTTGAAATAAGCCATCCTTACAGAATGTTTAGAGAAATTCATTACAAAGGCATCGACTCAACAAGATTTTTATTTGAAATACATGGTACTAACACCCGCACACAAGCCCTTGAAATTGCTAAAATGATACCCAATATCGATAATGTATCTATTGTAATAATCACATCGCCTGAACATATGCTCAGGAGTGTGCTTACCTTTGAAAAGGTTGGTTTTAGGGAGGTTGGTGGGATACCCACCTTTGAGGATGTTTTGGATGAAGATCTACTGCTGGATGAAGCTGAACGTAAACTAAAAATCAAATCTCTTGCTCGCAATGTTACCATGCGATACAATATGTGGAACTATATTAAATACGAGATATTAGTTATCAGAGAGGTAATGGCTCTTACATTCTATTGGTTAAGGGGTTGGGTGTAATAATTTTCCAATTACTAAAAAACAACACTCATTATTATCATTTTATATTATTTAGTGGCTGTAAAATAATTTCTATATTTGAAGCTATCCAGTTTTCATGGAGAAAATAACAACATACAAAATTAAATGAATGTCATGATCAACAAAAAATCACTTACTGAAAGATTTATAAGGTATGTTCAGATTGATACTCAAAGTGACGATACGGTTTCTGATAAGTACCCAAGTACTGACAAACAGCTACAATTATCAAATCTCCTGGTAAAAGAATTAAAAGAACTGGGAATTAACGATGCCACAATCGATGAATATGGCTACGTAATGGCAACTGTTCCCTGCAATAGCGATAAAAAATTGCCAACTATAGGATTCCTTGCACACGTTGATACTGCCCCTGACATGAGCGGAACCAACGTAAAACCACGATTTATTGAAAACTACGATGGCTCTGAGATAGTATTGAATAAGGATATCAACGTGAATCTTTCGCCCATAGAATTCCCGGAACTCAGAAACTATATTGGACAAACGCTAATTGTAACCGATGGTACAACCCTTCTGGGTGCTGATGACAAGGCAGGGGTTGCAGAGATAATGGCAGCAGTTGAGTATATGGTAAACACCCCTGCGTTTAAACATGGTCCCATTCGCATTGGGTTTACAGTTGACGAGGAGGTTGGCCGTGGGGTTGACCATTTCGATGTGAAAAAGTTTAACGCCGAATTTGCATACACCCTCGACGGAGGGGCTATTGGAGAGTTGGAGTACGAGAATTTTAACGCTGCGGGTGCTAAGATAAACATACAAGGCCGAAATATACACCCTGGCTATGCCAAAGACAAGATGATAAATGCCATTCTGGTGGCCATGGAGTTTAACAGCTTGCTCCCTGCAAGTCAGCGCCCTGAACATACTCAAGGATACGAAGGCTTTTATCACCTCATTAAAATGGATGGATCCGTTGAGAATGCCACATTCCAGTACATTATTCGCGACCACAACCGCGAAAAATTCGAGGCACGCAAAGCGTATATAACAAAAGTTGCCGAATTCATAAACATGAAGTATGGCGAGGGTACTGCCAAACTGGAGTTGAAGGATCAATACTACAACATGCGCGAGCAGGTTGAACCAGTATTTCATGTAGTGGAAACCGCAATAAAAGCAATGGAAATGGTTGGAGTCAAACCCAAAGTTAAGCCCATAAGGGGAGGAACCGATGGTGCCAGGCTATCATACATGGGGCTCCCCTGCCCTAATCTTTTTGCCGGAGGCGAAAATTTTCATGGCAAACAGGAATATGTGGCTGTTGAAAGTATGGTTAAGGCAGCTGAGGTTATGCTTAAGATTATTGAACTATACGGTCAGAAGTAGCATTATTTCAATTACATTCAAGGATGCAAAGGAAACAATCATTGCATCTTTAATTTCATAACATGCAATCCCATATAAATAATACATTATCGAGCAATTGGCAAAAAGCTACGGCTATAGGGAGCGTTTGGGGGGCGTTTGAAATTGTAGCAGGAAGCATTCTCCACAATTTTGCTATACCCCTTGTAGCAGGCACTGTTCTTTCGGCATTGGGTGTTATTATAATGGTTTCAGGCTTTAAAGTTTTCGGGGGTAAAGGTATTTTTTTACGTTCAGCGTTGGTTTGTGCAGCTCTCAAAACCGTTTCACCCAGTCATGTTATCCTGTCGCCCATGATAGGCATTACACTGGAAGGACTTCTTATGGAGACTGGGGTTTTTATTTTAGGTAATAATATCTCAGGGTTGATGCTCGGAGGTGGGCTTGCAGTTATTTCAGTTCTTGGTTTCAAGTTTATCCGATTGATAATGATTTATGGAATCGATCTGATTGAAGCCTATAGGTCGGTTTTTAGCTTTACCTTCAACAACGATTTTATGAGTTCAAAAGGTTATCTTTTACCCATCTTTTTTCTGGTATTAGTATATCTTATAATTGGCGCAACAACTACCTTTATTGGATACAAAGGGGGATTGGCCATTCAACATAGATTTACTAAAAGCAATATCCAACTCCTTCCCCTAAATGATGAATACAAACCCCCAATTGTTAAAGGGTATAAAGGAGGCATTGGATTTCTTTTTTTTCACATCATATGGTTGGTTGCATTTATTTTATTAAAAAACCTTGTACCCAATATTTTCTGGATATCCGGGGGGATACTTTATATTGCTTTGTGCATGTTCCGATACGGAAGAATCAGAGTATTAATGGCAAAACCAATTTTATGGTTAGTAATAATCCTTGTATCAATTACATCAGCCTTCTTTATCCATGTTGGTAAAAGCGGAGGAATAAGTATTTCCAGCGAAATTATACTGCAAAGCTTTCAAATCTTGCTTAGGGCAATGGTTGTAATAATATCCTTTGCATCAATAGGTATTGAGGTGAAGAGTAAAGGTGTTTCCCAACAATTTAGGAACAGTAAGTTTTCGCATTTGGGGAAATCGTTTGGCATTGCTCAGGTAGCATTGCCCAAACTAATATCAACTCTTCGAACTGGAACCAAACATATCTACAAACCATTACCAATAATCGAAAGAATGTTTTCAATTTTTGTATCCCATGATGTTGATAATATTTTTCAAAAATCAATTTATATCGTAACAGCTGATAAACAGGGTGGAAAAACCACTTTTATCAAGGAACTAATTGCTTATCTTGAATCCTTTGAAATAAAAATATCGGGTTTTTATGCAGATGGCTTTTGGAATAAAGATCAGCAAAGGTCTGGATTTAATCTGGTAACTCTCCCAAAAAAGAATTCCTTACCACTATGCGATCGAACATCGACGAAATGGGAAAAATATGGTGCATTCTACTTCAATCCAGAAGCCATTGAACTGGGTAAAGAAACACTCAATAACGCTGAAAGTGAATCGGTTATTTTTATTGATGAAATTGGGCTGTTTGAGCTGGAAGATAAACTTTGGGCAGAATCATTGACTGGCATATTAAAAAGGGATTCCGGTCAATTGGTTGTAACAGTTCGTAGATCATTTATTGATGAGGTTTCTGAAAAATGGAAGCTGACCAACGTAACCATTGTTGATTCCACGATAGAATGTCCGGAGAAAATTGGAAAAGCAATAATATCAAACATATAAGTATTTGTTCTTCAAAAAATGGATATAAGAAATACTCCCAATACCATAATTGACGCACCTATTATCCGATATTTAAAATTCCTCTCCCTAAAAAGCCAAAAACTCACCAAAACAACCAATATTGCGCTAGTTCTTTTAATGGCGATTACGTAAGCAACAAGGGCTAGATTTATGGCTAGCATTTGAAAAATCAGCGTTAATGCGCTAAACAATCCAATAGGGGTCAATCTATGCACGTTGGTAATTATCTGCTTAAAATCTTCTCTTGCCCATACCAAAATAATGGGTATCATGGCAATGGCAATAAAAATGCTCACAGTAATTGCCCAAAAAATTGGTGATGACGATTGAACCCCAATTTTATCAATATTTGATGTTATCGACCAGATAAATGCTACTAAAAGCATATAACGTGGACCTTTCTCGCTTAGCAATGCTTTAAAAGGGGCCAAAATACCCTTACTCTTCTGGTTATAATTCAGAAAGTATGATCCCAATACAATGGCAACAATACCCATAACGCCTAATAAGCTTGGGAACTCGCCAACTATCAAGGGTGATGTAAGAAGAAGAAATAGAGGGGTGAAAGTAACCATTGGTACCGAAAGAGATAAATCTGAATGTTTTATTGCCTTCATGTAAAAAATTGATGTGATCACATTTAAACTTCCACCCATGAGTAAAGCCATCCAGTATTTCACATTCAAAAGAGGTATATCGATAAATAATAACAGTGGCAGCAAAAAAGGTAGGGAGTAAAGTCTATAAGCCCATGCAACTATAAAAACGTTGGTGGTTTTTAGTCCAATCTTGCTGAAAATATCCTTTGCAGCTTCGCAAATTGCTGTAAGAAAGGCTAAGAAAAGCCAACCCATTGCTTGAAGTTTTAACAAACTTATAGGTTTTTTCGATAATTTAAAAAAGCTATATACAACTCGCAAAAAAATATTGACATTAACTAAATATTTATTTACTTTTATTGCTTAAACATTCCAATATCAAGAATATCATGAAAAGAATTACACTGCTATTACTGCTTGGGGTTTTACTATGCCAAAGTTTTGCACAAGTACCCCAAAAGTTTTCATATCAGGCCGCCATTCGAAATGGCGAAGGTGCTGCAATTGCCAATGAAGAGGTTGATATTAAGATCACTCTTCGAAAATTGACAACTGATGGAGAAATAGTTTATTCAGAGAATCATTTGGTAACAACAAGCCCACAGGGTATAGTATCACTTTCGGTTGGTGCGGGAAACCTGCTATCTGGCGATTTTTTGCTCATTCCCTGGAATAATGAAATCTTTATTCAGGTTGACTTTAGATTGGCCGATGAGAAAGGGGAATACATCACCTTAGGTGTTTCTCAGATTCTATCTGTACCATACGCACTATATGCTGGAAATGCCATTCAGGGTGAGGGTGTTGAAGGGTACATAGCTTCTCACGATGGTAATAATTGGGTTGGCACCAACCAAATCAACCTGTCAACCAACTCTGTGGAGGTAATTGCAATGGATGATCGGGATCAGGAAGAACCCATCTTCAAGGTTCTTAACTCCAATAATGAGATTGTTTTCGCAGTATACGAATCGGGAGTAAAAATTAATATTGCAGACGAACCCAACGCTGATAAGGGCAATAAAAGTGGCTTTGCCATTGGAGGTTTAACAGGGATGAAGGAGACAACCGAGACAACCCACAATTATCTTACTATATTACCTGATAGTGTTAGGTTCAATCTTGTTGAAAATACTGAGCAAGGAAAAGGGAACAAGGGAGGTTTTGCCATTGGAGGCCTCACCGGACAAAAATATACACCCGTTGATTTGCTTACAGTTAATATTGATACTACAACCATTTACACAACCCTTCAGGCAACTGGAAACGTTGATATTTTGGGTAACATTTACACAGGAGGAACCATATCAACACAGGTTACCTATAATGGATATACCTACCAAACCATCCAAATTGGAGGTCAAACCTGGTTTAAAGAGAACCTTCAAACCCTTAATTATCAAGACGGTGATCCCATCAATCCACTCAACGACGTTTTCGATTACGAGCTTAATTTTGCCAATCGGCCTATTCACGGATTACTTTACAGCCGCGATGTGATCATGTCGGCAAATGGTTTGTGCCCAATGGGATGGCATGTACCCAACAGGGCCGACTGGGATCAGCTATTCTCGTGGTTGGGTGGTGCTAACTGGATGGAGAACTATGACCTTATTGCCATAAGGCTTATGGAGGTAGGAGCATGGGACCTGGCACCAGGAGATTTAAATCCCAATAATCTTTCTGGTTTCTCCGCCCGTCCGGGAGGAAGAGGTCTTCTGGATTTTCCAAATAATCCTATTTTCTCTGAGTTGAATGAACAAGCCTACTTCTGGACCAGTGGCGATGGCATTGGTGTTGAGGCAGATGCCTATTCAATATCAAAGATTTCTGGCTCATCCATTGTTCCGATTACTAACGCATCTGGCGATGAGCTCTTCTATGTGCGTTGTATTAAGGATAATTACTAACACAATTCAATAATAAAAACAAATCGAGCGTTTTGGCAAATAACCATAACGCTCGATTTGTTTTCAGGAATATAATAATTAGTTTACTGCGTATTCCTTTACTATTTCTAAACCACGCTTGATAGCTTGCTCGTTCATAGGAATTAGATGGTGGTGCCTTTGGGGTAACGATTTTTCAAGTCCTTTCACCACATTTTCCATCTTTACAATAGGTTTGATCTTAAGAAATGCGCCAAGTACGATCATGTTAAATATTTTTGCACTCTGCATTTTGGTCGCTTCATCAGTCGCATAAACTTGATACACCTTAATGTCCTTACGAATAGGATGACGGGTTATACCATTTGGATCATAGATAAGCACTCCTCCGGGTTTAACAGAATTCTCAAACTTATCGAGCGACTGCTGGTTTAGGATAATTGCTGTATCGAATTCTTGAAGAATGGGTGAACTAATCCTATTATCGCTTAGGATAACGGTAACGTTGGCTGTACCACCCCGCATTTCAGGGCCATAGGAAGGCATCCACGAAACCTCCTGATCCTGCATAATGCCAGAATATGCCAATATTTTGCCCATTGAGAGGACTCCCTGTCCACCAAAACCTGCTATTATTATCTCTTCTGTCATGATTAATATCTTTAGTAAATTTTCTTTTAACCTTTCATGTCGCCCAATGGATAGAAGGGGAACATGTGTTCAACCATCCATTCGTTGGCTTTGACAGGTGATAATTTCCAACCTGAGCTACATGTTGAAACAACTTCAATAAACTGGGTACCTTTTTTCTGTCCAACATTTTGAAAAGCTTTTAGTATCGCCTTTTTGCATTTACGAACGGCAGCTGGTGTGTGCACCGCTTGACGGGTTACAAAATCAGTTCCCGGAAGTTGAGCAATAAGCTCAGTGATCTTCAAAGGGTGACCTGCAAGTTTAATATCCCTGCCATAGGGTGAGGTTGAAGTTGGCATCCCCTCAAGAGTTGTTGGTGCCATTTGCCCACCAGTCATTCCATATATTCCGTTATTAATAAAAATAACAACTATGTTCTCTCCCCTATTGCATGCATGGATTATCTCAGCAGTTCCAATTGATGCCAAATCGCCATCGCCTTGGTAAGAAAAAACATACTTATCAGGCATAAGCCTTGCAGTGGCAGTGGCTAAAGAAGGGGCTCTTCCATGTGCCGCTTGTTGCCAATCGATGGATAAATAGTTGTATGCCAATACTGAGCAACCCACTGGTGAAACGCCAATGGTTTTTTCCTGAATGTTCAATTCATCAATTACTTCGGCGATCAACTTATGAACAACACCATGACTACAACCAGGACAGTAGTGAAAAACTTTGTCGGTTAAAACCTTTGGTTTACTGTAAACCAGATTCTCTTTTTTAATGATATCCTTAACTTCTGTCATGTCTATTTCCCTTTAATAATTTGTTCTTCCAATGCATTAACCACTTCGTTGGGGGTAGGAATCATTCCTCCAAGTCGACCATAATGTTCTACAGGAACCTTACCATTAACTGCAAGCCTAACATCCTCAACCATTTGACCAGCGCTCATTTCAACAGCAAGGAAACCTTTAACATGCTTGGTCATATCCTGAATAACCTTTGTTGGGTATGGGAAAAGGGTTATGGGTCGAAGAAGCCCAACCTTAATGCCCTTTTCACGGGCAAGAGTAACTGCTTTTTGGCAAATTCGACTGGAAGAACCATATGCTACAAGCACATAGTCGGCGTCGTCGCAATCAAAAGTTTCGAAACGAACCTCGTTTTCAGTGATGGTTTTGTACTTTTCTATCAATTTGTGGTTAAATTTTTCTTGTCTGGCACTATCCAGTTCAAGTGATGTTATCACATGATAATCCCTATCGGGGGTTTTGCCTGTGGTAGCCCAAGTTCCACTAATTTTCTTTATCTCTTCATCGGTCCATCGGGGTTTATACTCACTAAGCTGCACTTTTTCCATCATCTGACCAATTACACCATCAGAAAGGATCATCACTGGATTGCGATACTTGAATGCAAGATTGAAGCCTAGCTCAACAAAGTCATTCATCTCCTGAACTGACGCAGGAGCAAGTACAATAAGGTGATAATCACCATGTCCACCTCCCTTTACAGCTTGGAAATAATCGCTTTGAGATGGTTGTATTGTTCCCAGTCCGGGACCACCCCTAACAACGTTTACCACTAGACATGGTAATTCTGCTCCAGCGATATAGGTAATACCCTCCTGTTTTAGGCTAATACCAGGGCTCGATGAGGATGTCATTACCTTTTTTCCACAGGATGCACCCCCGTATACCATATTGATAGCCGAAACCTCACTTTCGGCCTGAAGCACAACCATTCCGGTTTCCTCCCAAGGCTTTCGCAACATGAGAGTCTCCATAATCTCTGACTGAGGGGTAATGGGATAACCAAAGTATCCATCGCATCCGCAACGGATAGCTGCTTCGGCAATAACCTCATTTCCCTTCATTAGTCTGTATTCT
>CAZDXY010000001.1:37869-91793 GCA_964509385.1 uncultured Rikenellaceae bacterium | reverse complement strand
GTTGATTTATAAATTATTGTAAAATATTTTCAAAAGTTAACGCATCACTAGTAATCACCAAACATCAAAAGTAGGGAATGTAGATAAAAATTCATAATTTGAACTACATGATTATTACGATATGTTGAATTATAGTTCTTTAATTGCCGGTAGGGCATACTGTAATTGCTGAAAGTGCTAACTTTGCACGTAATTAAAATACCAAATATGCTTTCTTCTTCATCACCCAATAATATTTCAACTTATCACATTAACATCAAGGGACTTGTTCAAGGCGTTGGTTTTAGGCCTTTTATATATCGAATTGCATCAAAAAATCAGGTTCATGGTTGGGTTGAGAATCGAAACGATGGAGTTGCGATAAAAATTACCTGCACCCAAGAAACTCTCAACAGTTTTTTATCCGATATGAAGCAAACTGCACCGCCTGCTTCGGAAATTGAATCTATTGAAATCATTGAAGTTCAGAAGGAATATTTCTCTGAATTCAGCATCATCAAAAGCAAATCATTTTCAGAGAAAGTAACCAACGTTAGTCCAGATATCGCCGTATGCGATGATTGCCTTCGGGATATGAAGGAACAGGCAAATCGTATCGACTACCCCTTTATCAACTGTACCAACTGTGGCCCGCGCTTCACAATCATTCAGGATCTTCCCTACGATAGGGAGAAAACCACAATGAAAGATTTTTTGATGTGCCCAATGTGCGAGGCAGAGTACACTGATATTAACGATCGACGTTTTCATGCTCAACCCGTTGCATGTTCCAACTGCGGACCGCAATATACACTGCATTACAGCAACCAAACCATTACCAAAACCAGTGAAATTATAAAATCCCTTACAAAACTAATTCAAAATAAAAAGATTATAGCCGTAAAGGGTTTGGGAGGATTCTTCCTTTCGTGCGATGCTCAGAGCGAAGACGCCGTTTCAAGGTTAAGAAATCTGAAAAATCGCGAAGGCAAACCCTTTGCCGTAATGTTTTCGGATATTTCAACCCTAAAAAAATTTGCTTTCGTAGGCGTAAAGGAGGAATCCATACTTCTTTCGGCCCGAAGGTCAATCGTTCTGCTGGAGCAGAAAAAAATGCTGGCTCCATCGGTAAACGTTGGTTTTAGCACCATTGGCGCAATGTTACCCTATATGCCTTTACACTTCCTTCTTTTCGAAAAGTTGAACCTACCAGCCATTGTGCTTACAAGTGGGAACCTATCCGACGAACCGATTATTACAGACAACAATTTTGCTTTGAAGCAATTTTCGGGCATTGCTGATGCCGTTTTAACCTATAACCGCGATATCCACAACAGAACCGACGACTCGGTGGTAACTGTTGTGAACAGTAAAGAAAGAATTTTGCGACGATCGAGAGGTTACGTTCCATCCCCCATAACTCTGAATGCCAATGTTGAAGGAATTCTTGCCACCGGAGCCGAACTCGTAAACTGCTTCTGCATAGGTAAGGATAATCAGGCAATTATGAGTCAGCACATTGGCGATCTGAAGAATATTGAAACCTACGATTTTTTCTGCGAAACCATTGAGCGGTTTAAGAAACTTTTCAGATTTAGTCCAGAACTGCTGGTGAGCGATCTTCATCCCGATTACCTTTCGTCGCAATACGCTGCACAAAGCAACATCAAACACCTTAAGGTTCAACATCATCATGCACATATCACTTCGTGCATGGCAGAACATAAACTCGACGAAAAGGTTATTGGCATTAGTTTCGATGGCACTGGCTTAGGCGATGACAACAATATCTGGGGCAGCGAGTTCATGGTATGCGATTTGGCTGATTATTCCAGAATTACTCATTTTGAGTATATGCCCATGCCCGGTGGCGACAGAGTTACCGATGAGCCATGGAGAATGGCGGTTTCGTACCTTTACAGAACCTATGGAAGAAGTTTTTGGGAGTTAAATCTTCCTTTTCTTAAAGATACTCCAGGCCAATCGGTTGATATCCTTTGTGATGCAATTGATAGGAAGATAAACTCCCCACTAACATCCGGATCGGGAAGGCTGTTTGATGCTGTTGCAGCTCTTGTTAACCTGTGCACCAAAAGCAAGTTCCATGCTGAAGCTCCCATGCGACTAGAGTCGGTTATTAAAAAAGGATGCACAGAGAGCTATGAGTTTTTGGTTGACAAAACCATTTCGTTTGCACCAACCTTTAAAGCGATAGTTTATGACATTCAGCAAAATGTAGGTACAGAAATTATTTCTGCTAAATTTCACAATACAATGGTTGAAGTAATTGCAAATGGGGCTTGTAAAATAAGGGATACTCACAAGCTCAACAAGGTTGTTCTTTCGGGTGGAACTTTTCAGAATAAGTATCTACTTGAAAACACAGAAATGATTCTTGCTCAGCTCGGCTTCGAAGTTTACACGCACTCGAAAGTTCCAACCAACGATGCCGGAATCGCTTTGGGTCAACTGGTTATAGCAGCAAAACGATTGGAAATCAGACTTTTGTAGAATCAACTTTTTTGTGTTTTTTTCGTATCTTGCAAACCTTTTTCAAACGCATTATAATTCGAAAAATACTATGTGCCTAAGCATTCCAGGAAAAGTAATCTCAATAAATAACGATATGGCGACTGTTTCGGTGGGTGGAACCGAGTACGAGGCTTCGCTGCAACTTCTCGACGATGTAACCACCAACGATTACGTGCTAATTCACACCGGATTTGCCATTCAGAAGATCAGTGAGGAGGAGGCTTTGGAAACACTCAAACTTTTTAAGGAACTTGGCGAAATCGAAAACTCAACTGAGGAATGAAATATATTGACGAGTTCCGCGACAAGCAAATAGTTGAGCTGCTGGTTGAGAAGATTTCGTTAATTGCCACCCGCGAGATGGCCTTTATGGAGGTTTGCGGAGGGCATACCTGGGCAATACAGAAATTTGGTATTCCTTCGCTCCTTCCCAAAACCATAAAGTTGCTGTCAGGACCAGGCTGTCCGGTTTGCGTTACCAGCAAAAGCTATATCGATCAGGCTGTTGCCTATAGTCGACTTCCAGATACCATTATCACAACATTTGGTGATCTGATCAGGGTTCCCGGTTCCACTTCGTCGCTGAATGTTGAAAAAAGTCGCGGTGCCGATGTTCGGATCGTTTATTCCATACTCGATGCGCTTCAAATTGCAAGAAGCAATCCCACAAAAAAAGTAATTTTTCTGGGTATAGGTTTCGAAACTACAGCCCCGCCAACTGCAGCAGGTATAATCAACGCAGCAAAGGAAAATTTGAAAAATTTCTTTGTTTTCAGCGCACATAAGATCATGCCACCTGCCATGGAAGCCCTTATCGACGAAGGAGTTACCATTAACGGCTACATTGCTCCAGGGCACGTGAGCGTAATTACCGGAACCAGCATTTACGAGGATCTACCTAAAAAATTTCGGGTTGGCTGTGTTATCTCTGGATTTGAGCCAGTTGATATGCTCCAGTCGATCTACATGCTTGCAAAGCAGATCATGGAAAACCGCTTCGAAGTTGAGATTCAGTACAAACGTGCCGTCACACCACAAGGAAACATAAAGGCGCAGGAGGCGATGAGAGAAGTGTTTGCGCTTCGCAACGACTGGTGGCGTGGGTTTGGCATACTCAACAACAGCGGACTTTGTATTAATGAAAAATACGCTGATTATGATGCCGAGAGGATGATTCCTGTTGAAGTGGAGGAAACCAAAGAGGAGAAAGGATGCATCTGCGGCGAGATACTTAAAGGGCTCAAAAACCCCAGCCAATGCAAACTCTTCGGAAAGGTTTGTACTTCGTCCAATCCCGTTGGGGCTTGCATGGTATCGCACGAAGGAGCTTGTAACGCATATTTCAGATTTAGCAAATGATGGAAAAAAATATTCTGCTTGGACACGGAAGTGGAGGCAAACTCTCGAATGAACTAATTAAAAATCTGTTTGTTAAACACTTTGCTAATCCCATTTTAAGTCAGCAAACCGACTCAGCCATACTGGCGATAGATCACCAAAACATCACCCTAACAACCGATTCGTACGTGGTTGATCCCATCTTTTTCCCCGGTGGTAACATCGGCAAGCTGGCCGTGTGCGGAACAGTAAACGATCTGGCGGTATCGGGTGCAACGCCAATGTATTTAAGCGCATCATTCATAATCGAGGAAGGGTTTTCCATTAGCGACCTGGAGCAAATCGTGATATCAATGGCTTCCGAAGCCAAAAATGCTGGTGTAAAAATTGTTACCGGTGATACTAAAGTTGTGAACAGGGGGCAGTGCGATAAGGTTTTTATCAACACTTCGGGTGTTGGTGTAATTGACCAAAAATTCTTGCCCATTAGCACAGGTAGCCGAATATCAGTTGGTGATGCTGTTATAATTAACGGAACCATTGCCGATCACGGCATGACCATTATGGCCGCCAGAAACTTTGGCAGCTTCAAAACCAATATTCTGAGCGATTGCGCATGTTTGAACCATCTCATAAAAGAAATTCTAACCGAAGGTTGTGATGTGAAGTTTATGAGGGATGCAACCCGCGGTGGCATTGGCACTGTTCTAAGCGAGCTGGCATCGCAAAACGGCATTGGGATTGAAATCGATGAATCAAAAGTTCCTGTTAACAAAGCAGTAAAAGGTATTTGCGAACTACTTGGTTTCGACCCTTTTTACGTTGCAAACGAAGGCAAAGTAGTTGTTGTAGTCGATTCGAAATCAGCTGCCAAAGCCATCGATATTATGAAAAAAAATCCGTTGGGAAAAGATGCTGCAATCATTGGCGAAGTAATTGATACACATCAAGGAAAGGCCATACTAAAAACATCCATTGGCGGAAAAAGAATTATTGATACTTTAGCTGGTGAGCAGCTACCACGAATCTGTTAACAATGCACGAGTTATCTGTAACCTTAAGCATACTCGATGTGGCCGAAGAGAGTGCACTTAACAACAACGCAAAAGTTGTTCACGAGATTGAACTCGATATAGGTGAGTTAAGTGGAATCGACTTCGATTCATTGGAGTTCGCCATCTCTAACGCCCCAAAATCTGAGATGATGAAGGATGTTAGCTTTGTAATAAATCGCATTGATGCTATTGCAAAATGTAACGATTGTTCCTGCGAATTCGAAACAAGCGACTATTACACCCCTTGCCCACAGTGCAACTCATTCAACTCCGATATTATTCAGGGTAAAGAGCTAAAAATAAAATCCATAAAAATTGATTAACTTGCATTACAATTTGTATAACCAAAATAACTAAAGCTATGTGCGATACCTGCGGATGCGACCAACCCGGAAACCCAACAAGATTCACCATTCCCGGACAGGATCATGCTCACGAGCATGGACACACACACAACCATGAGCATGGCCACGACCATACACACGATCATCACCACGATCATGCTCATCCCCATACGCATTCCCACGCCCATTCGCATCCACACGATCACGAACATGGGCACACACACGATCACGATCACGAACACGTGCATACGCATTTCCACACACATCCACACGAACATGAACACTCACATCAGCCAAAAATAGTTCAAATCGAAAAGGATGTGCTGTCGCAGAATAATCTGCTGGCCCAGCGCAACCGGGGCTATTTCGATGCAAAGAATATCGTTGCGCTGAACATGGTAAGCTCTCCGGGGTCGGGAAAAACTACCCTACTCGAAAAAACTATTACACATTTAAAGGATAAAATTCCCTTCTTCGTTATCGAAGGCGATCAGCAAACCACAAACGATGCCCAGAGGATACAGTCGACCGGTGCTCCTGTAATTCAGATAAATACCGGAAATGGCTGTCATCTTGATGCGGATATGATAAGCACCGCTGTGAAGAAACTTAACGTGTCCGATAGTTCGGTTCTGTTCATCGAAAACGTAGGAAACCTGGTTTGCCCATCGATGTTTGATTTGGGCGAAGCCCATCGTGTGGTTGTGATCAGCGTTACCGAAGGCGAGGACAAGCCCATCAAGTACCCAACCATGTTCCACACATCCGATATCTGCATTATTAATAAGATCGATCTCCTACCCTATCTCGATTTCGATATCGAAAAAGTGAAGGAATACGCCCTGAGAGTAAATCACCATCTCAAATTCTTCGAAGTATCTGCAAAAACAGGCGAAGGAATGGACAAGTGGTACGAGTGGTTAACGGATACTTTTAAAGGGAAGAAATAGTTCGAATTAACAGTTGAACTGTTTATTTCAGAAAATTACAATTTTCATTGATTTTTTAGATTTTACCAATCCTTGTATGATTAGAAAATAATCCTACATTTGTAGCACCATTTTTAAAATAGGTAACACATGCAGGTAAAACGATTTGGCGTTTCTCTTGAAGAGGATATTCTCAATGAGCTCGATAAAATGGTGGTTAAGCACAGCTTCCCCAACCGTTCGCAAGCCATCCGACACCTGATTAAAACAAATCTTATCTCCGATAAAATCGACGAGAATAAAGTTGTTGCCGGATCCATCGTAATTGTTTACGATCATCATAAGCGTGAGCTGAACAACAAACTGATGCAGATACAGCACGATTACCACGATCTTATCCTATCGACCCTTCATGTGCACCTTGAGCATGATCTTTGTCTCGAAACCATTGCTGTTAAAGGAAAAGCAAAAAAATTGCTGGAACTATCAGATAAAATCATCGCCACCAAAGGAATTAAACACGGCAAACTTGTAATGACTGATATGTAATTTTTTTTAACCTAAAGTAACACGAATAACAAAATTATTAACACCCTATGAAAACCAACTCCATTTTTATCGCTTTGCTTTTATGCGCTACATCTGTTTTTTCGCAACAAGTTAGCGATACTATTCAGCACTTCGAGCTGAAAGAAGTTGTGGTAACCGGAACAAAGTCCGAGCGAAATCCGCTGGAGATTCCCACAAGAATCTCAGTTATTCGGGCCGAAATCATCGAATCATCAGTTACCATGCAGCTCGATGACATACTTCGTTTTTCGCCTGGAGTAAATGTGAATAGAGTAAGTGGCATTTACAGCCAGCGTCCTATGGTTACCATTCGCGGACTATCGGGTAACGAGCAGGCGAGAACCCTTGTTCTGCTTAACGGAATTCCCATCAACACTTCCGATGAGGGTGGAGTTAACTGGAACAGAATCAACCAGTACGATGTTGAAAGGATCGAAGTTCTCAAAGGTCCAGGCTCATCGTTATACGGTAATAGTGCCATGGGTGGCGTAATAAATATCATCACAAAAAAACCAAAAGCTCCACAGGAGGTGTATAGCGGTGTTAGCTACGGAACCTATAATACGCTGCGACAGGATTTGAATGTACGTATAAGGACGGATAACGGGTACTACGGTGTCCTTTCGCAGTACTACATCCAGAGCGATGGTTACAACAGCGTTCCGGATGATAAGAGAACTCCTTATGATACAGATCGTTTCCTTGAGGCCATAGGTGCTTCGGCAAGGGTTGGCTACACCGATAGCAAATGGTTAAACTGGGAGATGCAGTACGATGTTTTCAGGGATAAAAGGGGTGAAGGTTACCAGATCTATGCACCCGATGGATGCTACCGCAACTTCAACACCAATCTGGTACGCGGAAATATTAGAGGGGGAAACCAAACCACTTCATATACCCTGAATGGATTCTATCAACTTGAGAACTACTACGACATCAACGAAAGGATGCGTGGCGCTAATTACTCCCGTTACGATGTGAACTCGTTCAGAAAAGATATGGGCGGATTTCTGAACGTAAACCAAAAAATTGCCGAGAGCAATACTTTTACGGGAGGATTCGAATATAAAGTCGGCAGCATAAGCGGTGGCGATTACTACCAAACCGCTCCATACGACACCATTTTTAACGCCGGAAAACTTAACACCCTGGCAGGTTACATTCAGGACGAGCACTCCATGCTGGATAAAAGGATAATTCTGATTACCGGTTTGCGATTCGACCGTGTAACCTTTACCGATGGCGATTACTACACTACCGACCCATGGAACACAATTCCTGAACTGAATGATTATACATGGACAAAGCTATCACCAAGGGCTGGTGTGCGCCTTAATTTTATTGAACTGTTTAGTGGATACTTATCATACTCTCACGGCTTTAGAGCTTCAATCCTTGATGATTTAACCCGAACAGGTTGGATGTGGGTTGGTCCAAAGTACGCCAATCCAGAGCTGGAACCCGAATCGATTAACAACTACGAGATTGGATTCGATGCCTTTCCAATGAAGAACCTAAAAATTTCATCATCAGCATTTATTACAAAAGGAAAAGATTTTCTCTACTACGTTTCAACCGGCGATAGTCTTTTTAACCGTCCCATTTACCGAAGGGAAAACGTTACTAATGTTGACATTAAGGGTTTTGAAGCCGAAATTGACTATAACCTGATGAAAGATTTTTGGGTATTAGCTTCGTACACATTCACCGATTCCAGAATTGTGGGTTTTACCAAAAGACCAGAACTTGAAGATAAGTACCTAACATATACACCAAAACATATAGCATCCCTTTCGGTATTCTGGAAGAATCCCTATGTAAACATTTCTACAAGAGCCTTCTACAAGGGCGGACAGTTTGGCGATGATGCCAACAACGTGGCAATTGACAGCTACGTAACCTTCGATTTGCAGCTCTCAAAAACATTCCGCAAAAAACTTAACATCTCAGTTGATATTCAGAATATTTTAAACGATAAGCATATCGAAGCAATCGACTTTATTTCACCAGGAAGGCTTATTACCACAAGGCTTGGCCTAAATTTCTAAGCAATGGTATTAATTTCATATATAAATAAATTTCTTCAAATCATTTCATTAGCAGTAATTCTGCTTTTGGGTTCGTGCACAGGCACCGAACAAACCAAAAAAAATGAAACGCACGAAGTAACCGATATGCTTGGTCGTAAGGTAGTTGTGCCAACAAAAGTGGAGAGAATTGTAGGGCTTAGAGCAGGCGCACTCCGCCTGCTCTGCTACATGGATGCTGCTGAATTTGTGGTTGGAATTGAGGAGAATGAGAAAAGAGCCGACAAGCCATACATGAAAGCCAATCCTAAACTGCTTGATCTGCCTTCAGTTGGACCAGCAATGGGCGGGGATGCCGAGATGATTATCGGTGTTCAACCACAGGTAATATTTTTAACCTATACTACGGTTGAAGATGCTGATGCACTCAGCAAAAAAACAATGATTCCTATTATAACCCTGGAATGCAGAGACTTGGGTACGGCCAGCGACACACTTTTTTCTTCCTTTAACCTGATTGGGAAGATTATTGGCAAGGAAGAAAGAGCTAAAGTGCTGGTTAATAGCATCAAGGAAATGACAAGAGATTTGCACGAAAGGACTGAAACTGTAAGTAAAAGTAGCCCATCGGTTTACGTGGGAGGGCTATCGTATAGCGCATCATTCGGAATTGCTGCCACCCATCCCCATTATGCACCGTTTGTTTTTACCAATGCATATAACGTTGCATCATCAATCGATAAACGTTTATCGTCGCATGTCAAGGGAACTTTTGTTGATATTGAGCAGCTAATGCAATGGAATCCCGATTATATCTTTATCGATCAATCGGGATTGGGGCTGGCAATTCAGGATTTACAAACTAAATCCGCCTTGCGAAAATCGCTTAAAGCAGTGGCAAACAGAAATGTATTCACACTACTACCCTACAACAACTACGCCACCAACTACGAGTATGTGATGTTGAATGCATGGTTTGTTGGGAAGACAATATTTCCCGAACAATTTGTAGATTTGGAGATTGAAAAAAAAGCAGACGAAGTGCTCTCGCTTTTCTACTCAAAGCATATAACAATCGATTCAATACTAACCACTTCGCCATTCCAGCAACCAGAACTTTAGTCCATGAATCAGAGCAATGTAATTGTAGAATATCAAAAAAACAAAGGGTACAAACTTCTGTTTCTACTCTTTGTTCTGGTTGCTCTGTTCGTATTGGTAATAATCTCACTGGCAATGGGTTCTGCTCAAATTGGATTAGGTGAGATTGCCGATCTGGTTTTGGGGAGATCATCGGATTTTGTAAAACAAATTGTTGTAAACGTTCGCATGCCACGCGTTTTTGGGGCGATACTTGCTGGAATGGCTCTGTCTGTGTCGGGAGCGGTGATTCAAAGCCTGCTCCGAAATCCACTGGCATCGCCATTTACGCTGGGAATATCAGGCGCATCAGCTTTTGGTGCCGCCTTGGCCATTGTGGTTTTTGGCGCAGGAAGCAGCTATGCAGGATCAAACGATATGGCTACCATCAGCAATCCTTACTTCCTGGCAACTTCGGCGTTCCTTTGCAGCCTTATCGGAGTAGCTGTGATTCTGTCACTTTCACGCTACCGTGGTGCCGGTCCCGAAATTATTATCCTGGCCGGAATAATCTTAAGTTCGCTTTTCGGGGCGGGCATTTCGGCAATGCAGTACTTTGCCGACAGCGTTCAGCTGGCATCAATCGTGTTCTGGACCTTCGGGGATTTAGGGCGAGCAAACTGGGAGAACATCATAATACTTCTTGCTGTTGTGCTGATTTCACTTTCATTCTTCGTTCAGAATACATGGAACTACAAGGCCCTTCAATCGGGCGATGAGTATGCCAAAAGTCTGGGAATAAACGTAAGACGAGCTCGATTAATGGGAATGGTTGTGGCGTCGCTTGCTACTGCCGTTGTGGTTTCGTTCTATGGAGTTATTGCATTTGTGGGACTGGTTGTTCCACATATCATTCGTCGAATCATTGGCGGCGATGAGCAGTTTCTGATACCTGCTTCGGCATTGTTTGGTGGTTTATTTATGCTGGCATCCGATACTCTTGCACGTACAATTATTGCTCCGGTGGTTCTGCCCGTTGGAATCCTTACTTCCTTTCTTGGAGCTCCGCTTTTTCTATTTCTTCTGGTAAAAGGATTAAATAGAACCTACTGGACATAAAAAAACTTTATGAAGATATCCATTCAAAATATTGAGTTCAGCTACAACGGATCACCCGTACTGAAAGATATTGGATGCAACATCAGTAAAGGCGACTTTGTGGCCCTTGTGGGGCCAAATGGATCGGGAAAAAGTACTTTAATCAAGTGCATTACCGGAATCTTAAAACCAAAAAAGGGAGCAATCCTTATTTCAGATTTAAACATTAATAATCTTCAAGTTAACGAATTAGCGCAAACGCTGGCATATATTCCCCAGAATAGGAACGGGCAAGTGCCTGTAAGCGTTTTCGATACCGTACTCCTGGGGCGAAAACCCTACATCAGCTGGAAACCATCGAAAAACGATCTTGAGATTACTTCGCAGGTAATCAACCAACTAAACATCAATGACATTGCACAAAAGGATATAAATAAGCTTAGCGGTGGTCAGCAGCAAATGGTTTACATTGCGCGTGCGCTGGCTCAACAACCCGAAATCTTACTTCTCGACGAACCAACGGCAAATTTAGATATAAGACATACCATCGAAATTATGGATTTGCTTAAAGGGCTTTGCAGCAAAGGCCTTACCGTTGTAATTGCAATTCATGATATCAACCTGGCAATGAGGTACGCTTCGCATATAATGATGCTAAAGGAAGGAGAAATATTTGCATTCGGCGGAAACGAGATAATCACTGAACAGTACATCGAAAAGCTATACGACGTAAGGGTTAAAATTGTAACCAGCGATACAACCATGCATGTTATTCCCGTTGGTGCGGTCGATTCGCAGCAAAAAACCAGCAATCAATGAGTAAATTTGAGTTTTCATCCATTGGAATAGTTCGGAATGGCATTGACGAGCCGTTGGACTACAGGAAAATAAAGGAATTACCAAGCACTATTGAGATTTACCCCGAATACAGCGATGCACTTCTCGGAATCGAGGAGAATAGCTACATCGATATTATTTTCTACTTCCATAAGTCGGAAACCAAGCTCCAAACCGACACCCAGTCGTACCCCGGGATACAACGTGGCTCGTTCGCCAGCCGTAGTCCAAAGCGACCAAATCTTATCGGTGTAACCACGGTAAAACTGATCGAAAGGCAAGGCAATACACTTAATGTTCAGGGACTTGATGCCATAAACGGAACGCCAGTAATTGACATCAAGAATTGCGATACATCGCTTTTTGCCTACGAGTATGATAATAATCCCGTTCATCAGGACAAACTTAAAAGCAGCCCCAGAATTGATATCCGCAATGAGATTCACGCCAAGCGAACCGAATCGCTGATGATTAAGGCAGCTCAGATGCACGGGCATTTTTGTCCAGGATTAGCCATGGGAATAATGGCTGCGGTTTACGCCATGAATTACCTCGAAGCCGAATCGGATGGCATGGAAGATCTGCTTGCCATCACCGAAACCAACAACTGTTTTTCCGATGGTATTCAATACGTTACAGGTTGTTCCTTTGGGAATAATGCGTTAATTTTTAAAGATTTAGGTAAAACCGCATTCACCCTTACCCGTAGGGATGGCAAGGGGATTAGGGTTAGCAGCAAGCCCAACTCACAGCAGGTAATCAGGGAATCATTCACCGACTTTCAGAACCTTTACCAGAAAGTGGTTCAGGAGCAGAACCGTGACACGAAACTGATGGCTCAGTACCGCAAAAAGGCTCTCAAAAGAGCCTTTGGCACTCTCTCCATTGATTTTGATAAGCTATTCGATACTAAAAGCGTTAATGTGGAAATTCCACAGTATGCCAAAATTCACGACAGCCATATCTGTAAAATTTGCGGTGAGAGCACAATGGCAACCCGAACAATAAAAGATGAAACCGACGTACTTTGCTTTGAATGTGCAGGAACCAACTACAAAGTTCTTGATGGTAACGGCATTCGCACAAAAGATAAATAGATACTACGTATAACCTTTGCAACGAATATACCTAACCAATAAAAAAGTAAACACAAAATGACATCAGAAACAACCATTTTGCTCATTACCACCTTATCAATAGCATTTATTCACACACTTGCAGGTCCCGACCATTACCTACCTTTCGTTGTGATTGCCAAGGCACGTAACTGGAGCATGCAAAAAACAGTTTGGTTTACAGCGCTTTGCGGACTTGGACATGTTGGCAGTTCCGTTATACTTGGTTTTGCAGGGATAGCACTTGGTATTGCCGTGAGCCGTATTGAACTTTGGGAAGAGCAAAGGGGAAGCATTATTTCACTCCTTCTTTTAGGCTTCGGTTTTATATACTTTATTTGGGGAATTTTCAGAGCAATTCGAAACAAGCCACACAAGCATCTACATTACCATGCTGATGGTCATCCGCACGAACACGAGCATTCACATCATGCAGAACATGTTCATGTTCACGAAAAAAAAGATAAGATGAGCGTTACCCCCTGGATACTTTTCACAATCTTCGTTTTTGGTCCCTGTGAACCACTAATTCCACTGGTAATGTACCCTGCGGCAGAGAACAACCCCTTACTGTTGATAGCAGTTACCGTTCTTTTCACTGTGGTCACCATTGGCACAATGCTCACCATGGTTTTACTAAGTATCAAGGGGCTTAATTTTATCCCGTTGAAAAAAATTGAGCGTTACACTCATGCCCTGGCAGGTTTTACTATTCTGCTCTGCGGAGCAGGAATGGTATTCTTTGGGTTATAACATATGAGGTATAATAACTTCAATCCTTTTTTTCTTTTTCCAGCTGATTGCATTTGCGGGACAACTCTCAATACATTTACCGCATGCATCGCAGATATCGTAGTCAAAAACGTAAAAGTGTGGTTGGCAGGGTACATCCATCGAAATGCAGTACTTCATACACCTCGAACACGAATAATTTGTTTGCTTGTAAATTGCATTTGTTGGACACACTAAGATGCAGGTATCACACCTAGTGCATTTAGATTCATCGATTACTGGAAAATGCCTCATTTCAGCCATTTGAAAAATATTATAATCTATTCAGATTAATCAGTTCAGATTCGTTATAGGACGTGCAGTTCTCGCATTTAATGTGGCTTTCGATTCCTTGAATCAGTTTAAAGCACTTCTTACACCTGTACCAATCATCATCAAGCTGATAATTTCCACCCTCAATTTCAATGGTTCTTCCTTCAACAAGTGCTTTGGCAATTATCTTTAGAGCTTTGTTGTAGATTCGGGTTAAAGTTGGCCGGGAAACTCTCATCTCTGCCGCTGCATCTTCCTGCGAAAGATTTTTGTGCAACACAAGGTTAATACTCTCGTACTCCTCAAATTTTAACCTTAAGGGTTTCTTGGCATTCAGATAAATGCCATATGGTTTAAAGCCCACCATTTTAGGGGGACCACTTACTGTCCGATTCTTTAACGGCCGAACCATTACTTTTTTCCTTTACCACAAAGGTAATGAACCTACGTTCATAACAAAGAAAAAAATGAATCAATCACAAAAAAAAACTTTTAAAACCAGATATTGATTATTTGAAAATGATATATGATCACTTACTGTTTAATAAGAATCCCCTTCAAAAAATCCAACGCAAGAAGCAAGTTCTCGTTTGCTTTCTCAGTCAGTTCTTCCTTAAAATCAAATTCGTGAGCTTTTATATGTAGCACGTATGCCTGTGGTTGTTTTCCATAAATCTTACGACATAAATCGACAACATAAGCAACCGATACCGCATGCATAGTGAACTCGATGGTGGCGTTGTTTGGCTCAACAGTTTCAAGTTTAAAACTCTCTATTTCAGGAACAATGGAAGCATCAACAAAATACACCTTATCGTAATCCGCTATCAATGCAGCATCTTCAATATTAAGCTGATAGTTACAATCTGTTTTAATGTGCGAATATCCATTCTGCACAATCCAGCTATCCATCAATTCGACAAAACGTGACCCAATTCCATCGTCTTGCCTTCCGGGGTTTCCGTACCCGTATACTAAAATCTTATCCATAGAGTATAGTGGTTGAAAAAAAATAGTCCGCCAAAAAGCGACGGACTATTCCATAAATCAATAATTATTGTTATGACCTGTAGTGATCAATAACCTCGTCCTTCGAGTTGCAAAGTTTAATATCGAGAGGCATTTTGCCCAGGGCATGGGTTGCGCAGCTCAGGCAAGGATCGTAAGCTCTGATGGCAACCTCAACGGCATTCTTCATGGGCTCGGTTATCTCCTTCTGACCGTTCATCATCTTTTTAGCAACGAAATTCACCGATTGGTTCATGGGTTCGTTATTGTTTGTTGTTGAAACAATAAGGTTAGCCATTTCAATCTGATCGTTCTTATCGATCCTGTAGTGGTGGAAAAGGGTTCCACGGGGTGCCTCGATAAGGCCAACACCCTCATTCCCCTTCTTACCCTTCACTACCAAATCGTTCTTCTGAAGATCTGGATCCAAGAGCAGCTCCTTCATAACCTCAGCTGAGTGCAGCAGCTCAATCAGGCGTGCCCAATGTGTGTGCAAGCAATAGTTGTTAGGCTTTCCATTGGTATGAGCTCTAAAGATTTCGAACTCCTTCTGTGCCTTGGGGGAAGGGATAAAGTCGCAGGTGTTTAATCTGGCCAAAGGACCAACCCTGTACCATCCTTTTTCCTTACCAAGATGTTTCAGATATGGGAATTTCATGTAGCTCCACGACCTAACCTCCTCTTCAATGTATTTATTATACTCCTGATAGTCAACATCATTGAGGATTTTCTTGCCCTCTGCATCAACTGCCCTCAGGACACCGTGATACAGATCCATGGCGCCATCTTTCCTTACTAGGCTGAGATGGTTGGATGGGAAGTAGGCAAAATCGTCAACAAATGCACGATTTTTCAAGTAGTAGTCCTTGAATAACTGAACGGCTGCATCGGACCACTCGATCATTTTGTCGATGTTCAGAGGATCAGCGCCTTTCAACAAAGTATCGCGCTCCTGAATGGTGAGGTTCTTATTGATGCCACCAGGTATTGCACCGGTACCATGAATTTTCTTTCCAGCGGTAACCGCAATAACTTCCTGTCCAAACTTACGCATCAGAACTCCTTGAGTTGCCAATTCTGGGAAATTGATGGCTATACCAATCACGTTCCTGATGGCGGGATCGGCATCGTAGCCCAAAAGGAAATCGGGGGAAGCCAAGTGGAAAAAGTGCAATGCGTGTGATTGGAACATCTGGCCGTAGTGCATTAGCCGTCTCATCTTATCACCGGTTGGAGTTAATCCATCACCGGTACCTGCTCCAACAATTACATCGAGCGCTTTGGCAGCTGCCAGATGGTGGCTAACGGGACAAATACCGCATAGGCGCTGTACAAGCACTGGTGCTTCCCAGTAAGGACGTCCCTGAACAAAGCGTTCAAATCCCCTGAACTCCACGATATGCAAACGGGTTTGCGCCACGTTCATCATATCGTCGAGGTGGATAGTTACTTTACCGTGACCTTCGACCCTAGTTACGGGTTCTATTGTTACTTTTTGTGCCATTGTTTCTCTCTTTTGATCTAATCAAATTTAACTAATTCGTAGGGTACATCCATAGGTTTTCCGGTAACAAGCGCAACAACCGCGTTCCAAATCAGGTCGGCTCGTGGCGGGCAACCGGGTAGGAAGTAGTCAATCTTAACGATCTCATGGCAAGGATAAACCTTGTCGAGAATCATAGGGAGTTCCTCATCGTTGGGGAGAATTCTTTCGGCATTATCCCCAACTGTTGGTCCGTTAAGATAGGCTTCCTCTAAACATTCCTTAACAGGAATACCATTCCTCATGGCGGGCAAACCTCCCATGATTGCGCATTCACCTAGGGAGATCAGTATCTTACAGTGCTTCCTAAAGTCTTTAAGAACATGGACGTTTTCGCTATTACAGCATCCTCCCTCAATGATACCAATATCGCATTGCTTGGTGAAGGTTTTGATATCATCGATGGGCGACTTGTTAAATTCCACCAAGTCGATAAGCTGCAGTATTCTATCATCAATATCCAGAATCGACATATGACATCCGAAACATCCTGCAAGTGAAGTTGTTGCTACAATGGGTTTACTCATAACTTAATCCCTCCTTATGTTATACTTTTTTGTTTTCAATAGTTGAGCCAATGGGCACATTGTCGTACTTACGCTTTCCGATAGGAGTAGAGAAACCCACTTCTTTGCGAAGGATTGCGCCAACGGGGCATATATCCATGGCCTTTTGGGCCAGTTCATCACTCATAGTAGCCGCCAGTTTCCTGTCGATGTTTATCTCTAGGGTTTCGCCTCTTCCTTTGAATGCGAATATGCTTCTACCCTTCTCATCCTTAATCAGCCTTACGCATCTTTTGCAGAAAATGCAACGATTCCTCTCAAGGAAAATTTTGGGGGTGGTTGCATCAATGGGCCGTTGCTCGAATGTGTAGGGGAAACGGGGGACCATCATCTGGTAAAGGTAACCCAATGCCTGAAGGTCGCAGTTTCCGCTTTTCTCGCACGATGGGCAGAAGTGGTTTCCCTCTACAAACAGCATCTCTACTATTGCCTTGCGAAGATCGGTAAGTTCATCTGTATTATTCTCTACTTCCATGCCCTCTTCAACTGGGGTTGTGCATGCAGCAACAAACCTGCCGTTTACTTTTGTGGTACATACTCTGCACGACCCAGCAGGTATGAGATCTCTCATGTGACAAAGAACGGGTATATATATACCATTGTCGGTAGCGGCATCAACCAGGAGTTGCCCCTTCTTTCCCTGACATTCCTTGCCATCAATCGTGAATTTAACAATTTCACTCATATTAATTGGATTTGTTTGATTACTAAACTATTCGTGAATATTTGCGCTACGACCAACAACCTCGCAGGATTCCTTAACCGACTTATGGATATCGAAATCACTGATGTAATCCATGTCTTTCACCCTAGATTCGTAGATCTCTTTAAAATTCTTAATGGTGGTAAGAACCGGATTTGAGGATGTTTGACCTAGTCCGCAGCGTGCTGTTTTGCGGAGGATCTCTCCCCAAGCTAGCATATCATTGAGATCTCTCTTAATGGCCTTACCGTCGATAACCTTATTCACAGAGTTCTTCAGAATCATGTTAAACGATCGGCAGGTTACGCATGAACCGCAGGATTCATCGGCAAAGAATTCCATGAAGTTGAGCACAACGTCCTTGAGGATATCCCTTTTCTTACCAATAACGATCATTGAACCTCCAGTTGGAAGATCTTCCAAAGCAATTTTTCGATTGAACTGGCTTGGGGGAATACAAACTCCCGATGGTCCAGCCACCTGAACAGCCTGAACATCATCTGCACCAACCATTTTAAGGAGTTCATCAATGCTCATGCCCCACTCAACCTCGTAAACTCCGGGGTTTTTGCAGTCGCCCGATACACTCAACAACTTGGTACCAGCCGATTCGGATGTTCCCAACGAAGTATACCAGCCGCTTCCCTTCTCGATTATTTTGACAACGGAGCAGAATGTCTCCACATTGTTCACAATGGTGGGTTTGTTCTTATAACCACGTTGCACGGGGAATGGCGGTCGGTTACGTGGCTCGCCGCGTTTCCCTTCGGCCGACTCAATAAGTGCCGATTCTTCGCCGCAGACGTAGGCTCCTGCGCCCATCTGAATCCTGATATCAAAATCGAATCCTTTCCCCTGAATGTTTTTGCCCAACAGGTTCTTTGCCCTCATCTCGGTGAGCACATTCTCCAGGTAAGCTTTAAGGTAAAGGTATTCGTTCCTGAGGTACAGAATTCCCTGATTTGATCCGATTGCATAACCAGCAATGGCCATACCCTCAAAGAGCATCTGGGCACGCTCGGTGAGTAGAACCCTATCCTTGAATGTACCGGGTTCGCCTTCGTCGGCGTTACAAAGCACATACTTTTCGGCTTTCTCGCGGGAGCAGAAATCCCACTTCATTCCCGTGGGGAACCCTGCACCTCCTCGTCCACGTAGCTTCGACTCCTTAACTTCGTTGATCACGGCTTTAGAGTCCATCCCCAGAGATTTAGTTAAGCCAACGCCCAATGAATACTCACCCATGGAAACCGGTCCGGCTTTGCGGATATTGTTTTTTACCATGGCCTTAACCAGAGGGTTTGCGTTGTTGCCATCGCCAAAGGTTGTTACCATTTCCTGAATAGACTTACCTACCCGCATATCGGCCATCAGCTTCTTAACCTTGTCGCGATTTAAATCTGTAAAAACAACCGAATTTATAATGGCTGCTGGTTCCTGATCGCTCATACCTATACAAGCGGTATAGCGAAGGCCGATGAGGCTGTCGGATGTGGTTTCTCCAAATTTAACTCCAGTTTGTTTCTCAAACTCATCGGCTACTTCTTCCATACCCATCATTTGGGAAACAACGCTGTTGTTTAAATAAACAGCGTATTTGCCCACTGGTTTGGCAGTGAAGAAATGATAGAACGATCGGGTCTGAATAACATCAACCTCAGATATATCTAAAGAATCGGCAATTACTGTAACTGCTTCATCGGAAACACAGCCAAACTCCGCCTGAACCTGAAGTAAGATGTCCATCAACCGTTCTGCATCCTTCTCGTAGGTCTTAATGATACTAATTATCCTGTCCTTCATGTTGTTGATTTAAAATTAGTTGGCAATATTATTTAAAGTTCTATTAAAATTTTCAGCAATTCATTTTGATTAACTATATTTTTTGTCGAATATCCATTACGCAAAAATATGCTCTCTTGAAATCAAATTAAAACTTCAATATATGATGTTACCGAGAAACTACCCAATTCAACATCATATCCTGTACAGCCTAATTCCAAAACTTTGAAAACTATGAGCTTTGCCAAAACGAATCCCATATCAACTTTTTCAAAAGATGTTTCGTTGCGTATGTTTTGGAATAGGACTTTCACTAAGCTAACGATTTATCATTACAGATATGTGTCAAATTTATCGTAGAATAGTTTTAGGGCATCGTTCAAATCTTCAAAGATTACGTAATGGTTAGAGCATCCTTTACGCGAGCAGATGTTAACTTTGCCACCATTAACAATATTCATCCCAACAACTGGTGCATTACATTCTTTGCAAGAAATATCCCGAAGCAAGGATTTTTTGCAATGTGGGCAGAAGAAATTGACAAGCTCTTCTTCCTTCAATTCGATATCTGTTTTATGGGTAAAACATCCATAAATTGCACAAAGCCAAATGATCCCCCGATCATGATCGGTTTCAATGTTGAGTTTAATTCCCGATTGTCCATTCACTTGGTGGCTTTCGTCCATAAAGGATTTGCCACAATGGGGACATTTTACAGAAAGTACTACTTGCTTTTCCATCTTTACCTCCCATTTTATAAATTTACAAGTTAATTTTCAACTAATAAAACACGTGAAATATTCAAATAAGTACAAATATTAACCGTAATTCAATATGAAATACAACTGGCTCAAGTACTGGGCTTTATCAGCAATTCATATAATTTAGATAGTTTTGTAACATAGGTTATGAATTATTATATCATTTCATCAGTAAAAATTGGTTGATTATGCAAAGTCATCTAGTTTTGAATAGCTACAATGATCACCTAATGTGCTTCCTGATTTCGGGTAGTATCCTTTCAGCATCTACCGGTTTACGGATAAACCCACGAACAGGGAAGAAATGGGATTTTCCATCCTCTGCCCTGTAGTCGATTCCAGCGGTTCCATCGGTAACATTCTTTAGGAGGAGAACCTGAAGATCCTTATACTCTGGATTCTGGCGATATTCTCTGGCCATTGCCTGAATGCTCACGTTTGATGTAACAAGGATATCGATGGAGGACTGCATTAGGAAAGGAATACCCTTAAATTCAGGGTTGTTGAGAATTTCTTGAGCCAACTCAAAACCTTCGTAATGAGTAGTCATCATAACATCAAGAATAGCAAGGTTGGGGTTAACCTTTCGGAGCATTTCAATGCCTTCCTTCTTATTCATTGCTGAGTAAACCTCATAGCCTTCCTTTTTGAGAATAGCTTCTAGTACGGTAATCACATCGATGTCATCATCAACAATGAGAATCTTTTTCTTCTCTTCCATATCCTTATTAAGATTTTTGGTTTAACAATATAAACTATTGAATAAAAGAACTTTAACTAAAAAACATTGATTAACACTAAGATTTATGTTGGTCAAAAATAGAAATAAATAAATAACAATTCTGGCCTTGAAATCATTTTTTCAATGAATCAAAGCAATTTAAAATGATTATAAAAAAACCTATGCTGGAATTCGAATCGTAAAAGTGGTTCCCACGTCGGGTTGGCTTTTCACTTCTATGGTTCCATTATACAGTTCCACCATTTTCTTAGCAATGGATAAACCTAACCCGCTACCAGTAATGTTCTTGGTTTGTGTATTCTTTATCCTCATAAAATCCTGAAAAAGCAATTTCTGATCTTGTTCGCTAATACCAATACCAGTATCCTCAACGGTTATTATATAGTGATCATTCGGTTTTGTAATGCTGACAAAGACCTCTCCTCCCTCCTTGTTGTACTTCACCGCATTGGAAACAAAGTTATTGAGGATTATCTCCATTTCGTTGCTATCGGCATTGATGTATGTATTCTCCTCCACGTCGAGGTGCACCTTCACATTTCTCTGAATGGCAAGCGGTTCAACGGTATCGACAACGGTTTTGGAAATTTCCCGGAGATCGATCTTTCGGATGTCGCGCGCCTTCTTTCCTGACTCGATTCTTGTCAGGTCGAGCAGATCCAGAATTAATGTTCGCATACCCTTTAAACGCTCAATGGAGCGTACGAGCATAACCTTGTAATCATCGATGGAATCGCCCGCCTGCTTTTCAAGCATAATCTTGATATAGCCTTCAACAGCGTTGATGGGCGACTTGAGCTCATGTGATAGCACCGAGAGGAACTGGAACTGATTCTGCTTTCCCTCCTGCCGCATCTGGCGGGTCATACGTTTCAGGAAAAGGTTTTTGGTGATGTTCTCGATGGAAGTCCTGAGTTCCTGAGGCGTGAATGGCTTGGGTACAAAGTTGAACGCTCCCATGTTGGTTGCCTTTACGGCAAGATCCAGCGATGCATAGGAAGTAATCATCATCACCGAGATATCGTACTCCTTATTCTTCACGTACTCGAGCACTTCAATGCCATCAATACCTGGTAACTTATTGTCGAGTAGCATGATATCGATGGGCGTGGATTCGATGATTTCAATTGCTCTCTCACCGGTTTCGGCTTCAATAATTTCGTACGTAAACTCCTCTTCCATAAAGGGATATCCCACGGAGAAGTTTCTTAACACGCGTTCGGCGCCGGCTCTTATTCCGGGCTCATCGTCAACAACTAGTAGTTTAAGGGTGCTCATGGGTAAAGTGATTGATTGATTGATTGATTGATTGATTGATTGATTGATTGGGTTTTCTGTTATCAACTTTTTATCTCTCCACTCTAACTTACTCTTGGTAAAGTTAATATAAATGTTGTTCCTGTTTCACCTTTACTGGGATCGCTGTTCGATTCAACCTCGATTTTTCCCTTGTGCATCTTCACTATACCGTACACTAGGGCTAGTCCCAATCCGGTTCCTTTCCCCATTTCCTTTGTAGTGAAGAAAGGAGTAAATAGTTTCTCAAGATTTTCTTCAGCAATACCGATACCAGTGTCATAAAATGAAATGGTAACCGTGCTATCGTTTCCCTCAATATTAATTGTAAGCATTCCTCCATTATGCATGGCCTCAACAGCATTCTTTTCAAGATTTGTGAACACCTGCATCATCTGTTCGGCATCCAGATTAATCAGTGGGTTATTAATGTTTGCCAGCACATCAGCGTTAATATTACTAGGGATAACAACTGATTCTAAGCTGCGCTTTGCAAAGTGAATAATGTTAACTTCTTGTGGGTTCAACTTATTTTTTCTGGCAAAGTTGAGCAAACCGCTCACAATGCTCTTGCACCTGTTTGCCTGCTCAACGATCAGTTCCACATCCTTGAAATGAGGGCTAGATTCCCCCAGTTCCTCCAGGAGGATGTTGCTGTACATGGTAATTACACCTAATGGATTGTTTAACTCGTGAGCTATACCAGCAGATATCTGCCCCATGGCAGCCAGTTTTTCGGATTGCTTCAGTGCCAATTCAACCGATGCCAACTTTTTTTCCGATAGTTTTAGCTGGGTAAAGAATCGGTAAATTCGATCTGTAGTAAATAGGTAAAGAAATACCGAAAGTAGAACGATTGCAATAATTCCCACAATGCTTGAACCCAAAATAGCTTTCTGGATAAACTCTTTTTTCTCTTCTTTTTTGTCTATGGATGCTGCTATATACAACTCAAAGTTAGGGAAATAATTATAGGCTATGGTTTTTTCACGTTTATTGTGATTGTGAAAGAAAACACCCTGCGGAGAACTTTTTATCTGAGTCAGAAAAGTTGAATCATTCCAAGTTTCACCTTCGAATTCTGGATGAATGATCATATTCCCATTTCGATCGAAAACAAAGGGGTAGCCACTCTTTCCAATTCTGAGGGTATAAAGGATTCGTTTAAGTTCAGCCAAATCCTTTTCCTTATCGCCAACGTAAATCATACCTATCACTGCATCATTGAGCACTATTGGTTCATATGCCGTTGTGTACCATTCGTTTACAACAAATGCCCTTCCGTAGTATGTTTTGCTCAGGTTGATAGATTCGGCAACAGGAGAATTATTAGGGATATAAGTTCCTGTTGCTCTTGTACCATCCGCTTTCAAGACATTAGTTGCTATTCGCACATATCCACTATCAATTCTTTGAAAAAGGGTAATTGTACCCTCAAGCAAGTTATATAAACTGTCTACAAATATCGTGCTCTCGTATAGATCAACCCCATTATGGTTCCATCTTGTAATGGTCGCCTTATGCGTCACCCCTGTCTGCTGATTTTCAACTTCGATCTCGAATGAATCATTCAAAACCTTCAAATCGTACCTGTAAAAAAAGTGATTGGCTACTTTTAGGTTTGTTTCTACCTTGTTCAGTTTAAGCATACTTTCACGCTCAAACATTTTTTTAATGGTTCTTACCTCCAGTTCTAAATTGCTCTCGATACTAGCATCGAATGCATCAATAGATGTTTTTGTGAACCAAACGGTTACAAGAACAACCACTACAACAATAATGAGAGAAATTGGCAGGAATAAACGTATTTTTAACGGAACCCGAAGTTTCTTGAGCATTTCATCGCCAATGGAAAACCTAAGAAAACCTTTTCGCTTTAGCATAAACGATCAGTCAATAATTTGCGTTATTTTAAATTACGAAATACATTATCTCATCGAGTCCCAACCTCAAAATCCATGGTATTGGGGTAAACTTTTTGGATTAGATTTTTCCATTGCCGCGTGCCTTTGAAATCCCACAACATCATATGCATGAAAGTTCATTTTGTGCACAAGACAATACAGGGTAGGTGTATACCTCTCGCACCTACTATTACAATGTTTGCGAATTCCTGAGACCATATCGGGTTGAGAGACGAATCTCTTCAAGTACTCGGGGGTTTTATTTACCCTGTCTTCCTGGTCAGTCTTCATTAACTAAAAGATCTTTTTCTAGTCTATTAACGTCATTTCCTCCAGCAGATGATTGGCTCCCGCAAATTTCTCGATGATAAAAAGAGCATACCGAATATCTAATGAGATATTACGGCACATGTCGGGATCAAACATGATATCACTCATGGTGCCCTCCCACACACGGTCGAAATTCACTCCAATTAAATGACCTTCATCATTAATTACAGGACTACCAGAATTACCCCCCGATGTATGATTTGTAGCAATGAAAGCTACCGGAACGGTACCATTCACTTCCCATCTGCCATAATCTTTAGCTTCATAAATATCTAATAACTTTTGGGGTACACTGTAATCATAAACGTCCATATTCGATTTTTCCGCTATGCCGTCGATGGTTGTAAAATGAAGATAATCTATGGCATCGCTGGGAGAATAACCATCAACATTTCCGTATGAAACCCTTAGAGTAAAATTTGCATCGGGGTAAAACACCCCGTCGGGTTGCATTTCCATTAAGCCCTTGAAGTAAGTACGGTATAAGATATTCAACTCATTATTAATATGTTCATAAGGCAGAATAACATTTTCAGCAAATATGCTATCGAACTGAAAATTGATTGCATAAACAATATCGTTCTTAAAAATATCTGCTGCCTCTTTATTAAAATTTGTCAGGTAGTAAATCAATTTTGTGCTATCGACAAAAATACTTTCATTAAAGTATTTTGCAGTTATCATATTCCAGTCGCCATTAAACTGTTTAATAAGCTGGTTAAGCATTGGAGGTTTCAAATCATCATGAATTTTCTCGTTAAATACCCTCATAAAGGCATAAAATATTTCTCGATCAATGGGCATATGGTAATCCTTGTAAAATCTTCTTGTTTCTTGGATTAAACTATTTCGAAGGCTTTCAATCGCTGCCAAATCGGGTTCGCTTCCAGTGTAAAACTCGTTAATCAATCGAGTAAATTGTTGTGCAAATCGATTTATTTCAATGGCAGAAATGGCCTCCCTTCTTAGGTCGTCGGCACGAAGGAATTGCTCTCGCTGCTGGTAAAGATCATTAAAACGTGACAATAGATCACCATATTCTTGTACTCTTTTAGGCGACTGCTTAACCCATTCGGCGAATTGTTGTTCTAATTCTTCTTTTTTCACAATGGCATTCAAACGAATTAGACCGTTGCGCTCACCAATCCATTTTTTCCACGCATTGGCAACACCAGCATGTTTGCTTGCATATTTGATCCTAACCGTATCATTATCTCTCATGTAATGATCCATTATGTTCAGACGAGTTTGACGAAGCGATATTTTTAAAGGATTGGATACATTAGCGACCTGATTAACTGCCTGTGATGTTATGTACTGCTCTGTTCTGGCAGGGTAACCGTAAACCATGGTAAAATCGCCCTGCTGCACACCCTTTGTTGATATGGGCAAAAATCTTTTAGGCTTATATGGCACATTTTCGGGCGAGTAAGATGCTGGCTTGTTATCCTTATCGGCATAGATACGGAAAAGGGCAAAATCGCCAGTATGGCGAGGCCACATCCAGTTGTCGGTGTCGCCCCCAAATTTTCCAATATCCGAGGGGGGTGCCCCCACCAAACGAACATCGGAAAAAACTTCATAAACGAAAAGGAAATACTGATTACCGTAGTAAAAGGGGACAACCCTTGCCGTAAAGTTCGTACTACTGATTGCCGAATCGGCAATGGCCTTGGAGTTTGATTGAACTAATGCCTCACGAATTACTTCCTCCATATCAGATGTAACTCCCTCCAGTACCTGATCCGTAACATCCTCAATACGGTTTAAAAAGGTAACGGTTAATCCAGGACTAGGTAACTCCTCCTCCATAGTCATTGCCCAAAAACCATTGGTAAGGTAATCGTTTTCGATGGATGAATGGCGTTGAATAACACCATACCCACAATGATGATTAGTTATCAATAACCCATTAGGAGAAATCAGTTCACCCGTACATCCCCTCCCAAACATCACAATGGCATCCTTTAAGCTGGGTTGATTGATGCTGTAAATATCCTCAGCGGTGAGCTTAAATCCCTTTTCCTTCATATCGACCAAATTATACTTCTCGATAAGCAAAGGGATCCACATTCCCTCGTCGGCAAAAAGCCTTGGAGTTAGCAATAGTGTAAAAAACAAAAAGCCAAGTATTCGATTCATAATTTCAAGATCATATTTATACTTTTTTTTACTTCTTCGGTATATGTTGTATGGTATTAATACTCAGCGAAATCCATTAATTCCTTGTACAATTTCTGCAAGGGTAATCCCATTACATTATAAAAAGAGCCATCGATCCGCTCAACCCCCACATAACCAATCCATTCTTGAATTCCGTATGCTCCAGCCTTATCAAAAGGTTTGTATTTATCAACGTAGAATTCGATTTCTTCCACACTTAATTTTCGAAAATATACATCAGTAATGGAGCTAAAAAGATGTGTTTTTTTCATACTCGATAAACATATTCCTGTTACAACAACATGCTTATTGTTTGAGAGCTCATCAAGAATTCTAATGGCATCCTTTCTATCAATGGGTTTCCCAATAATCCTATTATTGCACCAAACAATAGTATCGGAGGTAATAAGAATTTCATTTGATCTAAGGCTTTTCAGTAATGGCTCTGCCTTTTTTTTTGCAAGATATTCAGGTATTTTATTGTACGACAAGTCTTCAGGGTAGACTTCTTCCACAACTGAATTTTCTCTAATTTCGAAAGGTATACCCAGTTCACTTAGTAACTGTTGCCTACGAGGTGACTGTGAGGCTAAAAGAATTTTTTTACCAAGAAGTTTATCTTTTAAAAGCATTTAAAGCAAGAGGGTATTATTTTAATTTCAATAAAAGATTTTAAAAATCATGTTACAACGAATTTAAAGAATACAGAATAAAGTATTCCGATAAGCATAATAAATTTTGAAAAAGTACTCACCCAATGGTAGTGCTCCTTATTCTCAGCAAATAAAAGTTTTATCATGAGCACAAAAATCGGGATAACCAATCCGATAATCATATATATAAAGGTAAAGTAATCGAACCTTCCACTGGGAAGGAAGTTTAAATGCGCTCCAAAAATATATGCAAGTGATACAATGGTAAATAGCAAGATACCTGATGCAATGATCTGGCTGTTTTTTATTCCCAAAACAACAGGTAATGTATTACGACCATACTCTGTATCCCCCTCAAAATCTTCAATATCCTTTACAATTTCCCGAAAAAGGGTAAGAAAAAAAGCAAAAAAGGAGTAGCCCCCAACCCAATAAATTACATCATTAAATAATGATGTTGTGAATACTATTTTATCCCAATAAACGAGGTAAAGTTTGGGCAGTTCAAAGAGCAAAGCCATAAGAGGGACAAGCGCAGTAAGAGCTGCAACTATCAAGTTACCAATAAGAAATTGGCGTTTATATGTTGTGGAGTAAAACCAAAGCAATCCTGCAATTAGAATGAAAACAAGAGTTAACAAGGGCTTACCCACACCGTAAGAAACTAAAAAACCAAGAAAAACACCTATTGCATTTAACCCCCAATGAAGTAGAATAACAATTCTTCGGGAAAGAACACGACCCACAATAACGGTTTGAGGTCGATTCACTAGATCAGTTTTAGTATCAAAATAATCGTTTATAACATAACCAGCGGCAGTGATAAATACCGTTGCAAGGCAGAGAAATAAGAAAAGTAACTCATTGAGCTGTAAATCCATCCCCTTACGCAGTAAAAGTGGCTGAATAATAAAAAACCGCATTAGATATAAAGTGGCCATAACAATAATCAAGTTTTTAGCCCTTACAATCCTTAAAATGCTTCTAAGCATAAGCTACTGTTTAAAATTTTTGTCAATTAGCCAAACCCCTTTTAGCTTAAGAACCTGTTCTATAACGTCTCTAACACATCCTTTACCTCCATTATACGCTGAGATGTACACGGAAATTCCCATGATCTCGGGTGCTGCATCGGCAGGGCATGTTGGGAAGCCAACCCTCTGCATCACTTCATAGTCGGGTAAATCATCGCCCATAAAAAGAATTTCGGATAGTTCAAGACCATACTTAAATCTAAAATCTTCCATGGCCTCAACCTTATCGGATACTCCAAGATAAATATCAGTTACCCCAATCCCATTAAAACGCTCTCGAACCGATTCGCTCTTTCCTCCCGAGATTATGGCAACGGGAAAACCTTGTTGAACCGCTTTATGCACAGCATATCCATCGCGTGTGCTGGATGTGCGGAGAAGTTCACCCGAAGGGTGAATTAAAACGATGCCATCGGTTAAGACACCATCAACATCAAATGCAAAAGCTTTAACTTTATGTAGTTGTTCTTTAAAATTTTTCATCTTCTAACTTTTGGTCTTACTTTTTATTACTACTGACTGTCCTGATTAAAATTCAAAATACTGGTACTCATGGTCATGTAAAGATCACGAATATCTTCATCCATTGATGTTAATAGAGCGATATGATTCCTTATAGTTTCTGAATCACCCCTAATTGCTGGCCCTGTTTGTGTATCGAATGGGTTAGATTCAAATGCTTTTTTGATAGTTTCAAACACTAAGGGTTTAAGATTCTGAAATGATATTCCCTTATTCTGAGTTATTAGATAGCTAATTGCCAACATATGATTAACAAAATTGCACGAAAAAACACCAGAAATATGTAACCACTTTCTAGTTTCAGAATCCATCTCCAACGGTTTTGCCTCAAGCGATAATGCCAAATCAAAAAGTAACTTTTTGATTTCTTGAGAGTTTGCCTCAATACAAAAGGGAATATCCTTGAAAATCACCTTACGAATTTTGGAAAAGGTTTGAAACGGATATAGAACACCATAATGTTCAGCCGTTTGCGAGAGAACACCCATACTGGTACTCCCACTTGTATGAACAATCGATCCGGTTATCTTAGGAAAACTTTTTGCTAATTGAGAAATTGTAGAGTCGGGTACACAAAGGATATAAAGATGCGCATTTGCGTTAATCTCCTGAACATTTGTAATATATTCGCAATTAAGCAGTGATGCAAGTTCCCTAGCATTTTTAGTCGATCGTCCTAACACCTGAACAATACGATGCCCATTTACCTGTAGTGCCCTTGAAAGATGAAAAGCGACATTTCCAGCACCAATTATCACAATATCAAGAAATTTAGGATACTTTGAAAGCATAATTGTAGTACTTGAATTTTGAATGGCTAATATAGTGGTTTATTTTTGGCTTAAGTATTTATTTGTTCTTGATAATGAACTATTGAGTAAAAAAAAGAATATTATTAAATCATTTTACTCATTCCCTCAAAGGATTATAAACTTAATAGCGCAACAATATATACTGAATTATTAAATAATACTTATCATATTAATTAAAAAATTAAACATTTGAACAACAGTTTATAACTTTATTATCTGATATTTACAACATAAAAACTACAACTATCCTATTATTAAATTTGATTCAAATATTGCATTAACCCATTTTTCTTATATTTGTACGCTCTTTTAAAAAGTGCATTTATTAATTCAAATTATGAATATGCTTGTCATTATTTAGATTACAATACTCTTTAAGTTAAAACAAACATCATTAATTATCAATAAAATTTGTACGTAATGAAAATTTTAGTTTGTATCAGTAATGTACCTGACACCACTACTAAGGTAAAGTTTACTGACAACAACACCAAATTTGACTCTACTGGTGTTCAATGGGTTATCAATCCATGGGATGAATTGGCACTTACCCGTGCTCTTGAATTGAAGGATAACACTTCTACGGGTATACAAAGTGTAACAGTTGCACATGTTGGACACACATCCGCTGAACCAACAATCCGTAAGGCCTTAGCCATTGGAGCCGATGATGCAATCAGAGTTAATGCTGAACCAACCGACGCATACCAGGTTGCAGCACAACTTGCGGAAGCAATTAAAGATGGGCAATTTGACATAATTCTCTGTGGAATTGAATCGAGTGATTTTAATGGATCAACCGTTGGCAGCATGTTGGCTGAGTTTTTATCTTATCCTTCGGTTTCGGCTGTTTCCGGACTGAATATTGAAAACGGAGAAGCCATTATTACACGCGATATTGATGGCGGTAAAGAAACTTTAACTGTCCCAAAACCTTTCGTTGCAATTGTACAGAAAGGTATAGCCAAAGAGCCTCGTATTGCTGCTATGCGCGGTATTATGATGGCACGCACCAAGGTTATAAAAGTGATTGAACCCACTGCCGTAGAAGCACTAACCCAACTGGTAACCTTCGAACCACCCCAGCCACGCGCTAAATGTATTTTTGTTGATGCCGAGAATCCAAAGCAGCTAATTGATCTTCTGCAAAATGAGGCTAAGGTAATTTAACTAATTGCTAATCATTAAAATAAAACGATATGTCAGTATTAGTATTCACTGAGAATTGGGACGGAAAATTCAAGAAGCAATCATTCGAACTTATATCATACGGGGCTAAAGTAGCTGATATGCTTGGCACTTCTATGGTTGCTCTATCCATAGGCAATGTAGCTGACGATGAATTAAAGAAACTTGGCGGCTACGGAGCAAAAAAGATTCTTAATCTGAAGAACGATTTGCTAAACAATCTCGATAGCCAAGCTTATACGGCAACCATTGCAGAGATTGCCCAAAAAGAGGGTGCGAAAGTCATTGTTATTGCCAATAACAACATGGGTAAATCCATTGCTCCCAGGTTATCGGTAAGGCTTAAGGCTGCAATTGGATCGGGTGTAAGCAAACTTCCTATCAGCTTAGACCCTTTTATTGTATATAAGAGAGCATACTCAGGCAATGCCTTTGCAGATGTTGCACTTAAAACCGATATAAAAATAATTACCCTTGCGCAAAACTCATTCGATTTAGCTGAAACAGCCAATAATGCCATAATCGAAAATGTTTCTGTAAACATTGATGCTGCCTTGGTTAAAACGCAGGTAAAGGATGTTCAGAAGCAAACCGGAAAGCTTCTCCTTACCGATGCAGAGATTGTAGTATCCGGAGGTCGCGGTATGAAGGCGCCTGACAACTGGGGTCCCCTTGAAGAGCTAGCCAAACAGCTGGGAGCAGCCACAGCGTGTTCTCGTCCTGTTTCCGATGAAGGATGGCGACCTCATGAAGAGCATACAGGTCAAACCGGGAAAATTGTTGCCCCTAACCTTTACATCGCTGTTGGTATTTCAGGAGCTACTCAGCATCTTGCTGGTATCAGCTCATCGAAATATATAGTGGCTATTAATACTGATAAGGATGCTCCCATTTTCGAAGCGGCACAGTATGGAATTGTTGGTGATGCAGCTAAAGTTCTTCCCAAACTTATCGATGCAGTGAAGGAAGTGAAGAGCAGGTAGAGAAATGTAAAATGTAGAATGTAAAATATCCAATGTAGAAGTTTTGGGGATGGAAGATGCATCAAGAAAATATGATTTAGAAGAGCGCCTTATTGACTTTGCAATTCGTATGCTTGAAATATCAGAAATGCTTCCCAAGACTTATGCAGGCTCACATATTGCAAATCAACTTGTTCGATGCGGTACTTCACCTGCATTTAATTACGGTGAAGCACAAGGGGCAGAATCTTCCAAAGATTTTATTCACAAAATGGGAATAGTTCTAAAGGAATTGCGTGAAACAGGAATTTGTTTGAAAATTATTTTAAGGAAACCTTTGGTAAAATCTGTCGAAGACATTAAGTCAGATTTGATTGAGTGTAATGAGTTGATTGCCATTTTTGCAAAAAGTATAAAGACTGCTAAAGGAAACAGAAATATTAGTAAATAATTCAATTTGTTTTCCAAAAGTTTTACATTTTACATTCAGCATTTTACATTCTACATTTATATTTCTTTATGCATTTACAAAATTTATCAAACAACATAACATGATTAGTTCAATAATTTTCGTTCTTCTCTTCGTGGTGGCAATCGCCTTTTTTACCCGAAATGTTCGGAAGATTATCCGCAACATAAAGTTGGGTAAAGACCATGAGATAAAGGATAATCCTGCAAAGCGCTGGTGGCTTGTGTTTAAGGTTGCCATTTCCCAATCGAAGATGATGGGATTACCCATTGCAGGAATTCTACACATCTTTGTGTTCGCCGGGTTTATAATTGTTAACATAGAGATGCTTGAGGTAGTTGTTGATGGTGTAACAGGATCACATCGAGCTTTTTCATTTTTGGGTGGATTTTACCCATTCATGGTAAGTGTTTTCGAATTTTTTGCTCTGCTGGTTATTTTTGGCTGTGTTGTATTCCTTATCCGAAGAAATGCTTTGAGATTAAAGCGCTTTTGGAGTGCTGAAATGAAATGGTGGCCAAGGCTTGATGCAAATATAATTTTGCTCACCGAGATTGTTTTGATGACATCAGTATTTTTTATGAATGCTTCCGATGCAATACTGCAAAGTCGAGGAGTTGATCATTACGTCCAGGTTGGATCATTTTTGTTCAGTTCACCCCTAATTCCGCTTCTAAGCAATCTATCCAGCGAAACACTTATTTTCATAGAGCGTCTATGCTGGTGGCTTCATATCATTGGCATCCTGTTATTTTTAAACTATATCCCTTACTCCAAGCATTTTCATGTTTTCCTTTCGTTCCCCAATGTTTTCTTCTCAAAACTTGAGCCGTTAGGTAAACTTGCCAACATGCCATCCATTACAAACGAAATTAAGACCATGTTGGGTAAACCAATTGAAAGCAATGAAAATACAGATGCAGCCAACCTATCTTTTGGTGCCAAGGATGTAAAGGATCTTACATGGAAAAACCTTATGGATGCATATTCATGTACTGAATGCGGAAGATGTACAAGGGTTTGTCCTGCAAATATTACCGGAAAAAAACTTTCTCCCCGTAAAGTGATGATGGATGCTCGTGACAGGTTAGAATTAATCGGTAGAAATATTGATAAAAAGGGTCCCGAATATCAGGATGACAAATCCCTATTCGACTATATCACAGCAGAAGAACTTTGGGCATGCACCACATGCAATGCCTGCACCAACGAGTGTCCTGTTAACATTGATCAGGTATCGTTAATCCTCGAAATGCGCAGGTTCCTTGTAATGGAAAAAGCCGCTGCACCAGGTGAATTGAATGCCATGTTCAGCAATATCGAGAACAATGGAGCACCATGGCAATTTTCTCAGCAAGACCGTATGCTATGGGCAAATGAACTTTATATAAACGAAATAAAGTAGTTTTTTAATCATACTATCATGAACGAAACGAAACGAAAAATTGAAGTGCCAGTAATGGCAGACCTTTTTGCCAGAGGAGAAAAACCCGAATACCTTCTTTGGGTTGGTAGCGCTGGAGCTTTCGACGATAGGTATAAAAAGGTTATAAGATCTTTCGTAAAAATACTCACTCATCTTAACATCAACTATGCCGTATTGGGGGTTGAAGAATCGTCGAGTGGTGATGTTGCACGTAGAGCGGGGAACGAAATGCTTTTCCAGATGCAAGCCTTGACAAATATCGAAATACTTGATATGTATGGGGTCAATAAGATCATAACCTGCGATCCACATGTATTCAATACATTTAAGAATGAATATCCCGATTTTGGCGGAAAATATGAGGTTATACATCATACCCAGTTCCTTCAGAAAATGATTGAAGAAGGAAAACTAAAGGTAGAAAGTGACATCTTTAGTGGCAAGACATTAACATACCATGATCCATGCTACCTTGGAAGGGCAAATGGAGAATATGAAGCACCACGTAAAGTGCTTAATGCAATACCCTCAATCTTAAAAGAAATGAAGAGGAACAGAAATCAAGCATTATGCTGCGGAGCAGGTGGTGGACAAATGTTTAAAGAGGCTGAAAAGGGTGATAAAGAGGTTTTCATGGAGCGTACCGAGGATGCCCTGAAAACAAATCCTGATATTATTGTAACAGCTTGTCCCTACTGTATGGTGATGATGACCGATGGGCTAAAATACAAGAACAAGGAAGAAGAAATTAAGAATTTCGATATTGCAGAACTAATAGATCAATCACTGGGATTATAATTAACCCTATAATAATTATCTAAACCAAAAAAAATGGAAGAAGCAAAGAACCTTAGAAGCGGTGAATTTCTTGTAAAAGATATCAACGCAAAGGATATATTTATCCCTGAAGAGTTTAATGAGGAACAGCGCATGATCGCTCAAACCTGCCGTGATTTTATGGAGGCTGAGGTATTCCCAAATCTCGATAAAATTGATAAAGGTGATAGAGAACTAATGAAGGGAATACTTCATAAAGCAGGCGAACTGGGTATGCTAGGGATTGCTGTTCCCGAACAGTACAATGGCTTTGGGCAAGATTTTGTAACCCAGATGTTGGTTGCCGAAACCACAGGAGCTGGCTACTCATTTTCGGTTGCATACATGTGCCATTGCGGTATTGGTACAATGCCAATTATGTACTACGGAAACGAAGGTCAACGCCAGAATTACGTTTCGCGCCTTGCTACTGGCGAATTAATTGGTGCTTACTGTCTAACCGAACCTGGGGCAGGGAGTGATGCCAACTCAGGAAAAACTAATGCTAAGCTAAGTGAGGATGGCAAGCACTATATTATTAATGGGCAAAAGATGTGGATCACCAATGCCGGTTTCTGCGATACAATGGTAGTTTTTGCAAAAATTGATAATGACCGAATTCTTAGCGCTTTTATTGTTGAGAGAAATTGGCCAGGAGTGGTTATTGGTCCCGATGAGCATAAAATGGGTATCAAAGGTTCATCTACTGCTCAGGTTTACTTCAACGACGTAAAAGTACCCGTTGAAAATCTGATAGGTGCCCGTGGTGAGGGTTTTCGGATTGCGCTCAGCATTCTCCACATGGGCAGAATGAAACTGGGGGCCAACGTGATTGGTGCAGCCAAGCAGACCATTACCGATGCTGTTCGCTATGCCAACGAGCGCAAGCAGTTTGGTGTGCTTATTTCAACGTTTGGAGCAATTAAGTATAAGCTGGCACAGATGGTTATTAAATGCTTTGCCCATGAATCTGCCATTTACCGTGTTAGTAAGGATGTGGACATACTTATCAATAAGTACAAATCTGAAGATTGCGACCAAGGTAAAGCGGCTATCGATGGTATTAGCCACTACGCAGTGGAAGATGCTATCCTAAAAGTTTGGGGATCAGAGATGCTAGATTATGTTGTTGACGAAGCGCTACAGGTACATGGCGGCATGGGCTATTCTGCCGAAATGAACATTGACCGAGGATATCGAGATTCAAGGATAAACCGTATTTTCGAGGGCACCAATGAAATCAATCGCCTACTCGTTGTTGAGGCTGCCACCAAGCGTGCCATGAAAGGCGAGTACGATCTGTTTGGACTCGCCGAGGAACTCTACAAAAACGTAGAAAGCATAACCGACGGTGCAGTAAAGGGTGAAGACTACTTTACACAAAAACGCAGGTACATGAAAAACTTCAAAAAGGCTGTTATACTTTCTGTTCACGTTGCTATGCAAAAATTAGAGAAAAAGTTCATGGCAGAGCAGGAAGTGGTTAACAATCTTTCCAATATGATCATGGAACTTTATCAGGTAGAATCGTTAGCTTTAAGGGTAGAAAAACTTGAGGGAATAAAAGGTGCTAACCCAATTTACAGGGATATGCTTGATGTCTTTACCTACGATACTGCACATCTTATACGTAAAAACGCCAAGGATGCCATTTACTCAATCGTCGAAGGCGAAGATGCAGAGAAGCTGGTTAAGGCCGTTAAAACCCTAACCCGTGTTGAAGGAGTAAATGTAATGAATGCTCGTCGTCGCATAGCCGACAAACTGATCGAGGATAACGAGTATAAGTTTTAATTTCGGTCCTACCGCTCTATGCGGTGAAACAGAATAGAAAGCCACAGATTCACATATTAGTAATATGAATTTGTGGCTTTTTTTAAATTGTGATCTTCAGCACCAATTTGTTCACCTACGCAATAAGTGAGATTAACATAAAGGCTTTAATGCCTTGAAGTAATTTGATAACAACCTGCTATTTAAACCTTTTCTAAAACTATAGATATACCCTGCCCAACTCCAATACACATAGTACAAAGTGCCTTTTTTGAAGTTGTCCGTTGCAGCTGATGGTAGGCTGAAGCAACAATTCTTGATCCGCTCATACCAAGGGGATGCCCAATGGCAATGGCGCCACCCTGCGGATTAACTCTTGGATCGAGCATATCTAGGCCCAGCTCTCGCATACAGCTCAACGATTGTGCAGCAAAGGCTTCATTCAGTTCGATAATATCTATATCATTAAGTTTTAAGCCTAAGCGACTGAGCAGCATATTAGTAGCAGGAACAGGCCCCAGTCCCATGATTCGGGGAGGAACACCTGCTGTTTGCATTCCAAGAATTCTTGCCTTGGGCTTTAGGTTGTATCTCTTAACGGCTTTTTCAGAGGCAATGACTAATGCCGCCGCCCCATCGTTGACACCCGAAGAGTTACCGGCAGTAACCGTTCCATTTTCGCTAACAATTGGCTTTAAGGTTGATAGTTTTTCCAAAGAGGTTAATTTGGGATGTTCGTCCTTATCGAAGATGATGCTTTCGCCCTTTGGTTTGGGAATGGTAACCGGAATTATTTCATCAGAAAAAAGTCCGTTTTTTTGTGCAATGGCAACTTTCTCCTGGCTGAAATTAGCAAACTTATCTTGGTCTTCGCGGCTAATCTTAAATTCTGATGCTAAATTCTCAGCGGTTTCTATCATAGAATCGGTGCCAAATCTTTTCTTAAACTCTTTATTGATAAAGCGCCATCCGATAGTTGTATCAAATATTTCTGCTGATCTTGAAAATGCTTCGGTTGCTTTACCCATTACAAATGGAGCCCTTGACATGCTTTCAACACCACCGGCAACAATAATATTAGCCTCACCCGATTTTATCGCTCTTGCTGCAATTCCTATGGCATCCATACCCGAACCGCATAACCTATTTATCGTTGCACCAGGTATATTTTCAGAATAACCCGCTAGCAAAAGCGCCATGCGAGCCACATTCCGGTTATCTTCTCCTGCCTGATTGGCGCAACCCAGAATAACATCATCAATTTCGAGCCAGTTAATTCCTGGGTTTCTTTGCATCAATACCCTTAATGGAATTGCGGCTAAATCATCGGTTCTGATGGATGATAGTGTGCCACCGTACTTCCCAACTGGTGTTCGTATCGCATCGCAAATAAAAACTTCCTGCATAAGATTATATTTTCTGTAAATTTTCAATTTTCGGTTTCATTGCTTTAAAAGCACGCAACAATCCTTCGGAGAGCCTATCAATCTCCTTCTGAGTTAATGCCGTTGAAAACATGCATGCAAAAGTATTGATCATGAGCATTTTCTCGTTAAAGTATAAATAGTCAAGAAGCTCGTTAATAACCGCTGTAACTTCTTTGGATTGATACGCCTCACGATAGGTTGTTGGTGGAGTTGGCCTTAAATGAAAGCGGAACATGGAGCCTGCACCGGTAATCGAAACCGGAACATCAGCCAATTTGATGGCTTCGTTAATCTGGTTAATAGCCTTATCGGTTAGCGTATTTAATTGTAGCACAGCATCTCTATTAAATAGCTCCATGGCCACATAGCCTGCGGTCATTGTAATGGGATTGGCAGAAAAAGTTCCGGAATGAGGAAATTTCAGGTTGCTCTCACGAGGATCCAAAACTCTCATAACATCTGCCCTGCCTGCGATGGCTCCCACAGGGAATCCACCGCCGATAATTTTCCCTAGCGCAGTAATATCAGGACTTACAGAGTAATTTTCCTGTGCTCCTCCGTAATTAACCCTAAAGGTAACCACTTCATCAAATACTAATAAAGCTCCATTTCTGCGGGTCCAATTATAAATAGCTTCAATAAAATCATTTGCACCAGGAATAAGCCCTACTCTGTGTGGAACAGGATCTATCAAAACGCTGGCAATCTCTTCGGCATGTTTATCCAGTATGGCGATAGTTCTTTCAATATCATTATAGGGGAAAATAACCACATTATCTAAAACTCCTTTAGGGGTTCCAAAAGCAAGAGGAACGCTATTGGGATTATCAATATCACCCCAGTTAGATGGATTTGCTACTTGGCTAACTTCGGCAAAATCGTAGGTGCCATGATAGGTTCCTTCGGCTTTTGCAATTTTTGGGCGGCCAGTATAAGCTCTCGAAGCTTTGATCATCGCCATCACGGCTTCAGTTCCTGAATTTACAAACCTAATCCTTTCAAACCCTTTTGCTCTTTTACTTAGGAGTTGAGCAAAGGCAACTTCGATTTCTGAAGCCAAAGTATAGGCAGTGCCTCTGTGGAGCTGCTCGGTAACGGCTTTAACTATTGCAGGGCAAGCATGTCCGTGTATAAGTGCCGCCATATTATTTGCAAAATCAATACGCTCAGTTCCATCAACATCGGTAATGTAACATCCGTATGCTTTATCGGCATAATGAGGAAAAGGCTTTCGGTAAACCGTATTCCTGCTAACACCCCCGGTTAATACTTCGCATGCCTGCTTGTAAATTTCTTCACTACTCTTCTTATTCTGTAGCATAAATAATAAGTGATTTATTTGTTGAATAAACTGGCTTCGGTTTTTTCTTGCAAATACTCAAAGGTTACCCCTGGAGCAAGCTCTTTTACAAATAGTTTTTTATCGCAAACATCTATTATCGCAAGGTTTGAATAGATTCTGCTGACAACATTATTGCCGGTAAGCGGGTAAGTGCATTTTTTTACAATTTTTGACTCTCCTGTTTTGGTGCAATGCTGGGTAATAACAAATACGGTTTTAACTCCTGCCACCAAATCCATTGCGCCACCTACAGCTGGAACATCGTTAGCATCACCGGTTGACCAGTTCGCGATGTCACCCTCCTCCGAAACCTGATACGCTCCAAGAACACAAATATCGATATGCCCTCCGCGAATCATTGCGAAGCTATCGGCATGGTGAAAAAATGCAGCACCTGGAATGGCGGTAACGTATTTTTTCCCAGCATTTACCAGCTCAAAATCTTCCGATCCTTTTTCAGCAACCTTCCCCATTCCAAGCAAACCATTTTCAGTATGGTAAATAACCTCACGACCCTCGGGGATGTAGTCGGCTACCAGTTCGGGGATGCCAATTCCCAGGTTAACGTATGCTCCATCGTGTATGTCCAGAGCCACTTTTTGAGCCATCTGGTTGATGCTCCAACCAATATTTTCTTTTATTTCCATGGATACCTCCTTTTTTCAGCAACAAGTAATGATTCATCTGCCGGATTCGAAACTTCAACCACCCTTTTCACGAAAATTCCTGGTGTAACAACACACTCAGGGTCAATCTGCCCAATTTCAAGGATTTTTTTTGCTTGAACAATGGATGTTTTAGATGCCATGCACATGATTGGTCCAAAATTACGTGCGGTTTTACTGTAGATAAGATTACCGTATCTATCGGCCGCATGACATTTCACTAAGGAGAAGTCGGCCTTTAGTGCATGCTCGAGGACATAAGTTTTCCCATTAAAAACCCTTGTTTCTTTATTATTGGCAAGCGGTGTATCCACTGATGTAGGAGTAAAAAAGGCGGGGATTCCTGCCCCTGCTGCTCTTATTCTTTCGGCAAGCGTTCCCTGTGGCACCAATTCGAGTTCAATTTCTCCCTTGCGGTACAATTCAGGAAAAACAACAGAAATGGCGGTTCTGGGAAATGAACATACTATTTTTTTTACCTGATTATTTTCAATAAGCGCAGCCAAACCAACATTGCCACTACCTGCATTGTTACTCACGATGGTAAGATTTTTGGTACCCTGATCTATCAATGCATGGATAAGCTCAATCGGGCTTCCTGCCTCACCAAACCCGCTTATATGAATGGTTGCTCCATCAAAAATATCTGCAACTGCTTCTTTGGTTGAACTAACAATTTTATTTATCATTACTGCTAGGATTTATTCATTTCTTTTACCAATGCATCTTCAAGCTTATTTTCAATTTCAACTAATTCATCCTCATAGAAATGTTTTTGTGCTTTGTAAGGTTTTAGATTCTCAATTGTGTTTTCCTTTTCATCATATTCTGCGAAATAAACCCTGTCCATCCAGTCCATATTTCGACCCTCGTTAAATTTTAACGCAAATACTGTTTCTTCATTGATTTCAGCAGTACCCAGTAACGAAATTTTCCCAGAAGAGGATGTCATTGTGATGTATCGTGATGGTCGATTTATTGATGCTAATTCCTTATATATCTTATTGAATATCTTAGAGATGTCCGCCAGAGGAGCCGTAAAATAGTGATGTTCGCCTGTTGGTCGGGCACAGTACATCGAGTGGAATCCAACACCCACCATTGCCAGGATGTTGCCTAAATCAATCCAGTTTTGAGCCGATTTATCAATATCAACCTTACCGTTTTCATCTGTAAAAAGGCTGATATGATTCATTATGGGGCTTTGGCTTTTGATGGTTATTCCATAACTTTTTAATCTTCGGATTGCAGCGATTGTTCCAGGATTTAAAATGTCACGCGGAGTAGATAGGTGAGCCACCCAAACTACCTGAATTCCGCTATCAATAACCTTTTTCCAAAGTTCTAATATTTCAGTAAATTTATTGCTCAAAAGCAAGCTGGGATGGAAAGTAATTGCCCTAGAACCAAATCGAACCGTTTTAATGTGCATCAATTCAGGGTCTTCCATTAATGGAGTGACATACTCCGCTAGGCGTTCGTTGGAAATAAATCCCCCGTCACCACCCGTTATTAAAATATCGCTAATTTCTTTATGCTTTTTCAGGTATTTGTGAACTTGGCTAACATCATGCTGCACAAACATATCCTCATCGCCTCTAACCTGAGCATGACGGAAACAGTAGGTACAAAATGCGAAGCAGTTCTGGGTGGTTTTGTCAAAAATTAATTTTACGGGAGGGTATTTATGCTGGCATCCTTGCAGTATTTCCAGCTGGCCTTCGGTATTCACAAACCAAGGCTTGTTAAGCTTCTGTTTCCCGTCGTGAGGATTGGTTTTCTTCTGATACTCTTCTACTACCCTTTTCCTTTCATCATCATTCTTTGCGTCCACATATTTTTTTACCTCATCTGCATGAATCATTCCCGGCTGAGGGAATATCAGATAGTACATCGTGTCATCCTCGTAATTATTCCAATTTATAGTATTTAGGGTATGTTTGGTAGCTAAGAATCTATAAACCTCAATAAAAAATTCACGCTCTTTTATATGTCCAATATCAATTCCATGCTCCTTGAGTTTCCCAACTATTTCTCTAAAACCACTTAACCCAGAATAATAAGTTTTCACAGTAAAAAATGCTTCATCCGTTCTAAAAAGGTTGGAGTGCTGCGGATAGCATGAGTGTAACCGTCGTAATAGACCCATTGGTAGAAGATTCTCTTTTTCGATGATTGAAACTGCCTCATCGGAGCACTGATAGCGCTGATAGGTGTTTTTGAGATCATAAAATTGAGCTGACATAATTATTGATTTTTATTGTTTATAGTATAGGATTGGTTGAAATCCATAGTAACATTGCCTCTGTTTTACCAATATTGTTAATGGTGTGTTTATGCCCCGAATTACAGTAAAAACTATCTCCATCTTTTAGTAAGTAGCCCTGAAAATCCATCTTAATGCTTAATCTACCACTTAAAACATAATAGAAGCTTTGTCCCGGCAAGAAATTTATTAGGTTTTCTGAACTAGATTTACTTGGGAAAAAAAATAGATACGGTTCCATTAATTTTTGCTGGTCGTGATTTGACAGAAGGTAAAGGGTTGCCCCCTGCTCGTTGGTTTGAACAACTTTCTTATCCGAAAATTTTACAAGAGGATTTAGCGAATACGTTTCATTTTCACCAATTAATGATCCAACTGTTGTTTGAAGTGAATCAGCAATTTTCTTAAGGGTAATTATTGAAGGAAAAGCCTTAGCCCTTTCAATTTGTGAAATCAAACTAGATGTAACTCCAATCGAATTTGCTAAATTATTGATTTGAATATTAAGACTTTCTCTTCTGCTTTTGATGCGTTCACCTAATCTTAACATTTTGTGTAAATTAAAAATGGTTGTATGTTAAATTTCGCTTCACAAAGTAAGTATAATTTAATCGATTTTTTTAGTAATTGTTTTAAAATATATCCATTCGGGTTTTACTAAGAATCTGTTTAAATTTTAATTAACATAGTGATTTTTCAGCTAATACTAGCTTCTACTCGTGAAAGAAATAATTACCAAACAATGGCTTTAGCCAAAATATTATAAAGTATTTTGGGCTGAAGCCCAACATTTATCTTACAACTTGTCCACGAGCTAAAGCCCATGGTAATTCTCAGAGTGCTAATCAAAAAAAAATAACTGTTTCTTGATATTAGATCTCGCCTTTTTAGATTAATGATCTTTTATATTGCGTTAGAAATTGTAGTATAAATTACTTTTTATTATTTTGGCACTAAAAAAACCTAGGTTATGGCTACTATTGCACTGGTAATATTCTACGTTTTCTCACCACTTCTTATCCTTCATCTCTGCCACAAGTATCGATTTGTAAACAAAATAGGTGCTATTGTCATTGCCTATGCTGTGGGATTTGTTCTTGGCAATATTGGAATCCTTCCCAAGATTGAGGGCATTGAAGGTACCCAAGAGATTTTAACCACCCTAACCATTCCCATAGCAATACCACTACTTCTTTTTTCAACTGATGTAAAAAAATGGTTTCAAATAGCTGGAAAAACGATGCTTTCCATGGTATTTGCTTTGATCGCAGCGATAGTAACGGTTTTTACTGGCTATTTGATTTTTCGTGGATATGGTGTTAGCGAACTTTGGGATGTTTCGGGTATGCTCATTGGCCTTTACACCGGGGGAACTCCCAATTTAGCATCCATAAAACTTGCCCTTGGGGCAGATGAAACCAACTACATGATAATCGCAACATACGATTTGGTGGTGGGAGCATTTCACCTACTGTTTGTTATGACTATTGCTCAACGATTATTCTTAAAATTCCTTCCAAAGTACAAGTATATTGACCCTACCACGGCACATGTTGGCAATTTTGATGGTGAGGATCCATACTGGGGGATGTTAAAGAAAAAAGTAATTGTTCAGCTTCTCAAGTCATTCGGAGTTGCAGTGGTAATTTTTGGCATTGGTGGTGCAATGAGTCTCATTGTTCCAGAATCATCGCAAATGGCAGTTGTTATTTTAATTATTACAACTTTAGGTATTGGGGCATCTCTGATCCCAGCCATTAATAAATTAGAAAAGTCGTTTGAGTTAGGCATGTACCTAATCCTTATCTTCTGTATGGTAATCGCTTCTATGGCCGATTTGAGTAAAATAGACTTTGCCTCAATGATAATTGGAGCCTATGTCTTCCTTGTCATATTTGGGTCATTGTTTATACAGGCTATCCTTTCAAAGATCTTTAAAGTTGATACCGATACCTTCATAATAACTTCCACGGCATTCATTTGCTCTCCTCCATTTGTACCTGTTGTGGCAGGGGCTCTTAAAAATCGCGAGATTCTTTTTTCAGGACTTACGGTAGGTATTATTGGCTACGCCATAGGAAATTACCTCGGTGTGCTTGTTTCATTGATTCTTGAGAAGATGTGATACTGAATCCAATAGTAGACAACAGACAATCCTTACAGTATCATGGTTAAGTCAAATTGAACTGAAGAAGGGTCATCATCGAGTTTCTCAAAAAGCGATATATCCCTAGCAAGAATATACATTTCGCTTTTCACGGTTACACCAATGTATTTTTTCATAAACCTGAAAATTGGGTCGCTTTCCTGTGCGTATACCATAATTAGGGTATAATCTGACCCAATATTAATGTTATTTATATGCCTAAAGAGAGTATCGAGTGCTTCGGGGCAGTTATCATGGGCATGCATTACTAACGTAAGTTGCCTCAGCGGTTCGTTGATCCTTATGGGACGAGGTACTTTCATGAACAGCGACAAAATTCTTAAAATATTTGTCGCCAACTTTATACTAAAGTTAAACTTTAATACTTGGTACGTTTTGTACTTATGCTCATCCCAAAATGCTGTGATAGCTTTAATATTTCCATTTTCTCTAGCTATCAAAAAGTTAGACAACGACAAACCGTCTACTAAACCAATATATTTTCGGAAAAGTTCTTCTGTGATGATTGGTGCAATTTTAGCATTTGCTCCATATTTACGGTAAAGTTCAATAATTTCAGGAATATCTTCCTCTTTTGCCTCATAAATCTCAAAACGGCTGTTAAGCTTCATTAAGCTTATTGGTAATATGTTAAATATCTTGTTATCACCCAGATAATGAGCAGTCGGCAACCCACCTCTTCCACTGGTGAACACAAGCGGACGCTTGTTGTCCTTGAGAAAATTTGCTATTACCATATCCAAATCGGATTGATAAAGATGATCAGCTGCCGCTTTAATCAGCTTATATGCAGTTGTTCCACCTCGGTAATCCTTATCAACCCTTAAATCAAGCATATAACCCGCCCTGCACACTTTCCCAAGAACCATAGCCTTAAAATTTATTACTCCTACTAATCCAATAATTTGGTCACCTTTACATGCTACAAGATGCCATGCATTTGGGTCGAGCAATCTGTGAATCGTATTGAATTGAGGACTACGATTAGGGAAATAGGTAATCATCCCCTCCTGAGGACACCTTTTGGCTAAATCCATGATCTTATCATTATCAGCATCCTCTGCAAAACGTATATAAATGCTACTCATTCACCATGGTTTTATAATAAAAAATCAGAACTCATATTTCATTTCAATATACTACAAACATATAAAAAATTCAAAGAAATGTGCCTAATTAGAAGTTGATTACAAAAACCTCTTTTGCTCAAAATTTGCACTATCCCTTCTTTTTTTTGAATAGAAAGTGTTTTTAAAAATATTATAATCAAAATATCACTTTCAATCCCTTTAATAAAAAAAGCATTTGCATTAAAGACTGATTCCATTTTTCAAAAATTAAATCATTATTTTTGTTTAAATTGAAATTTCTGTTTTTGTATAAATTATTCTTTGATCAATTTAAATGAGGTTAGTAATACGTTTATTACTTTTTGGGATCCTATATGTTCAAATATTTTGTGCCATTGGTCAGATAAAGAGCATTGGAGTTCCAAATATTGTTAACCATAGCCGTAGTAAGTACAATGCTAGTACCCAAAACTGGAGTATCACCCAATGCCGGATGGGATTTTTATATTTTGGAAATAACGATGGTATTCTGGAATACGATGGAACAAGTTGGAGGACATACCCTGTTCCCAACTCCTCAGTTGTGAGGTCGGTACTCGCTATTGGCGACACAATTTACTCAGGGGCATTTGAGGAAATTGGTTTTCTTGCTCATGATAATGAAAATAAACTAGTTTACCATTCACTAAATCATTTAATACCAAAACCTTACTTTAATATTGATGAGATTTGGAATATTTACGAGAGTAATGGCAAAATATTTTTTCAATCTTTTAACTATATTTTTATTCTAAAAAATGAATTTATAAAGGTTATTGAACCTTTAAGCAAATTCAGCATGCTTCATCAAGCCAATGAAGATTTCTTCGTAGTAGATATTGATAATGGATTGATGTTGCTTAACGAAGATAGTTTACAACTCTTTAGCAACCATCCCATCTTTTTTAGAAATGAGATTAGATGTATATTACCCTTAAATAATGGTGAACTACTTATTGGCACTTCAAATGAAGGATTGTTCCTTTGCAATAAGTTTACAAAAAGCATAAAGCCTTGGAATTCAGAAGTAAATAAAAAGGTTAAAGAGAATAATCTTTTTTCAGCCATAAAGCTGTTAAATGGCGATTTAGCTTTTGGGTCTGTAAGTAATGGCATATTCATTAGCAATCAAGAAGGTCAGATTCTACAGCATCTTAACCGTTATAAGGGGTTACAAAACAACACAATTCTTAGTGTTTTTGAGGACAAAAGGAATAACCTTTGGCTGGGTTTAGATAACGGTATCGACTACCTGGAAGTTAGCTCCCCAATTTCTTTGCTTAATTATAACTATAATATTGAAAGTGCATATACTTCAATTGTACACAATGGAATTATGTATGTAGGAACCAATCAAGGATTATATGCAAAAGAATTCAAGAAAATTAACAGTTTTAATTCAAATACAGGTGGATTTGTTCTTATAAAAGGTACTGAGGGTCAAGTTTGGTGTCTTGATATTATTGATAATACTCTTTTTTGCGGACATAACTTTGGTTGCTTTGTAGTTGAAGGATTTACTGCAAATCAAATTTCTGATATAAGAGGATTTTGGACATTTCTTAAACCAACTAACCAAGATCAACTTTTACTCGCCGGAACTTACACTGGCTTAGTTCGCATTCATAGACAAAAAGGAAGATGGATGTTTCTTGATGAGGTAAAAGGTTTTTATGAATCAAGTAGAAATTTGTTTATGGATAGCTTCAATAATCTTTGGGTTGCTCACGGTTACAGAGGGCTGTTTAAACTCAAACTAAGCAGCTCCCTGGATTCGGTTCTTATAGTAAAACTTTATAAGGAGGAAAGAGAATTGCCAGAGCAACTTCCCTATAATATTCAAATTTTAAACTCTGAGATGTATATATCTACCCAAAGCGGTATCTATAAATATGACTATTCAACAGACACATTTAAGAAACCAGATGATTTCAACTTTATATTTAAAAATAAGGGTTTCATTGATAAAATACACCAGGATAAAAATGGAAATCTATGGTACTTTACCAACGATTACTTAGGCTTGATGCGTTTGCTTGAAGATGGAACATATATCGACATAATATCCCCATTCTCAAGTATTAACGATATTCTACTTCCTGCATTTCAAAATATCTATATTTATGACCCATACAACGTGTTTATAGGTTCTCAGAAAGGATTGATTCACTACTCACCAAACATTATAAAAGATTATCTTATTGCTGATGAGGTTTTTATTAAGGAGGCTACATTTTATGGTAAGCAAAAAATACCTACCTCTTTTTATTTTTCAAGCGCAATCTCATCAAGCGATAAAGCACGTCTTTTAGCCTATTCCAATAATTCTGTTACCTTTAAGTTTACTACTCCAGCATTTGAAAATCCTGACAAAATTGAATTCTCCCATCGATTGGTTGGATTCGATGACAATTGGTCTGATTGGGACAGAGTTAACTTTAAAGAATACACCAACTTAAGAGAGGGTAGCTACACTTTTCAGGTTAAAGCCATTAACGTATTTGGAGCAGAAAGCGAGATTATAAGTTTTCATTTTGTTATAAAGCCACCAATACTTCGTTCACGTGTCGCATATGCAATATATTTAGTAATCCTAATACTTATCATAATAGGAAATTTCTACTACATCAGAAAGAGAATTCTTAAAGCAAGACAAAGAGAAAAACTGAAACATGAAAAAAGACTTGCCCAGCGCGAAAAGATTTTCAAGGAACAAACAGCTCTCAGTGAAAAAGAGATTATGCAACTTCGCAATGAAAGTCTAAAAAGTGAAATGAGGTTTAAAAACAAAGAATTAGCCAATGCTACGCTTCACCTTATTCAAAAAAACCAAACCTTAACCTATTTAAAAGAAGACCTTGGCAAATTATTGAAAACCATTAAAACCGAAAGTGCTGAAAAAGACAAAGTGAATAGTCTACTGAAAAAAATTAATAGAGACCTAAAAAATGAGAAGAGTTGGGAACTCTTTAACAGCTATTTTGATGAGGTTCATCAGGATTTTATTGCAAGGCTAAAAGAAAAATATGATGATTTATCGCCAAAGGAATTACGTTTATGCGCTTACCTTCGAATGAATATTTCTACAAAAGAAATAGCTCCCTTAATGAACATTTCAATTAGGGGTGTTGAAATTAGTCGCTATCGTTTGCGTAGAAAGCTTAAACTAGATCATAATGTAAACCTAACTGATTTTCTTTTATCTTTTTAAAGAGATTTTTTATTTTTTAAAAAAAAACTATCTCCAATAATCTTCAAAATGCTTAATTAGATCAATTGTGAAAACATAAAAAAGTTATAATTGATATTTATTTTATTGTTATTCAATATTATTATAAAATATATGATGTATTCTTGATGTAGTGTTTTTTTTCGATGTAGTGCCTATGATGAATACTATTATTTGGATATAGGTACGTCAACGGGTTAATTTGGTATGAAATTGAAAAATAGAATCAACCATTTATTAATTAACCCTTTTACTAATTTAAAAAAATTCCTACAATGAAAACAAACACTAAGAGTTTTTTAAGGCCGATTTTTCTATTAATCGGAGTTTTATTAACGGTTACATTCATCTCGTGTAAAGATGAACAACCTGGTCATGACCCAATTGCAAGTTTTCAATATGCAATTAGCGAAACGAACTTTCTTGAGGTAACTTTCACAAACTATTCACAAAACGCCAATTCCTATAGCTGGAATTTTGGCGATGGCGAAACCTCAATAGAAGAGAACCCTGTGCATATTTATGCTGCTGAGGGTGAATATACCATTGTATTAACTGCAACCAATAAAGATGGCGTTAGCCATAGTTATCAAGAAGCAATTACCATAACTGATCCCTATGAGGCCTATAAATTGCTTACCGGCGAAGTTTCAAAAACATGGAAACTATTCAGAGAGGGTACTTCAATGTCTATGGGCCCTAACCCCGGAAACCCTGCTGGTTGGTGGCAAGGATTACAAAATGACGGAGCCAGACCATGTCTTTACTATCAGGAATTTACATTCCATTTCGATGGCACATACGTATTTGATGATAAAGGAATGTTCTGGGGCGAATACGGTGTTTTTGATGGCCAATGGAATTTTGAGACTTGCTTTGAAGCAATAGCTGCTAATATGATCAATAAAGATGGTGTAAATGTAAGTGAATGGTTATCTGGAACTCACGAATTCACATACGATCCTTCTGCAGGTACTGCAACCCTCACTGGCCTTGGAGCATGGATAGGTATTCCTAAGCTAGGTACATCAGATTATACTACCGTTCCTCTAGCAAGCGTAACATTTAATCTTTCCATAACACAAGAAGAAGGTTATGATCTAATGACTGTAACTTTTGATTATGGTGATGGTGACACAGGTGGCGGTGGTTTCTGGCCAATTGTTTATGCCAGCTATTCTGATCCCACATTGGAACCTGAAGTTGTGGAAGAACAAGAACCCTATGGTGAAGATTTAGAGGATTTAACCCCAACAGAAATGTGGAACACTTTTGCTGCCGTAGATGACTTTGTATTACTTGATACTGCTGGTGTATATCCAGGTGCTGGTCCTGCAGCAAATGGACTCACCTTTACTATAGGTGTTGATGATCCTGACGGAGGAGAAGCTGCTGTAGGAAAATATGAGAGATATGGTATGTATCAGGAACTTCAGTTCCAAATGGAGTATGATATTCAATTCGATCATTTCACTACAGTATCACTTGATGTGTATATTCCAAGTTCAAATGATTTCTCTGGTACGCTAACAAAAAATATTGCAATAATAATTGGAGAAGCAAGTCAAACAGAACAGTGGTGGACAGGTCACATTCAGTACGATGTTAACCCAGATGATGTTGTTCTAGACGAATGGCAAACATGGACATTCCAACTCGATTCACCCACAAGCGGTCCTGGTTTTGAAAATTATACACCTTTTGACCGCGATGATCTAGATTTCTTTGCAATTTCTCTTGGAGGAGGTGGGCATACTGCCACTGGAACCTTCTATATTCGTAATTTCATGTTTGAATAGTTTTTGGTTAATCAGCTATGGTCAGCCCTTTTGCTGGCCATAGCTTTTTTTTTAATACATTATGGGATATCTCCGAAACAATATGTACTTATTAAATCTGATAATAATTCTATTACTTTCTTCATGTGATGGAAAAGAAATCATTAATACTAGTGATCCATCAAACCTGGTGGTAGAAATAATCATTTCTGATGATGGTTCGGGGATAGTTCATATAACTGCAACAGCCGATAATGCCATAGAATACCAACTACGCATAGGAACCAATGATGAAGACGTTGTAACAAATACAACAGGAATATTTGATCATACTTTTTTACAAACAGGAAATTATCAGATTGAAGTTCGTGCCTATGGTTCATCTGGCAAATATGTTAAAGAGGTACGGTTAATATCCGTTATCATTGGCAATGAAGTGTCAATTGAAGATGGCTATACTACTCCTCTTGAATACGATGGCTATCTATTGGTTTGGAATGATGAGTTTGATGGTAATAATGTAAATACTGATAATTGGGTTTTTGAAATTGGAAACGGATGTCCAAATTGTGGATGGGGAAATAATGAGTTGCAGTATTACCGTCAGGAAAATGCATGGGTAGATGGGCAAGTTCTAACCATAGAAGCCCGAAATGAGAATTTTCAAGGGAGTAACTATACCTCTGCACGCTTAAAAACTCAAGGAAAAAAATCATTTAAATATGGCAGAGTTGATATTCGGGCACTACTTCCTAAAGGACAAGGCATATGGCCAGCCCTATGGATGCTTGGAAATAATATAACCTCGGTTGGTTGGCCAAAATGCGGAGAGATTGATATAATGGAAATGATTGGCGGAAGTGGAAGAGAAAATACAGTTTATGGAACCGTACACTGGGACTACAACGGACATGTGTCAGCAGGAGGAAGTTACTCATTGTCATCAGGAATCTTTGCCAATGAGTACCATGTTTTCTCAATTACTTGGGACGAAACATACATTACCTGGTATGTTAATGATATTCAATTCTATCAAATCGACATCACTCCTGATCACATGACAGAGTTCCATCAAAGTTTCTTCTTTATTTTTAACGTTGCCGTTGGTGGAAATTGGCCTGGTAACCCCGATGCTACAACCTTTTTCCCTCAACAAATGAGGGTAGATTACATCCGTGTATTTCAAAAAGAATAGTTTAAAAACGATTCAAACTAAAGTGCTAATATCACATTGTACTGGAATTATGAATCGCAAATTGATTTATTCAATTAAATGTTAATATTATGAGAGTAAACTTACAAAGACTTCTAATAACTATATTGATGCTTGGTTACTCTGGTTGCCTCTTTGCACAAACTCATACCATTACCGGAAAAGTAACCGACAGCGAAACTGGATTAGGAATACCCGGTGCTACAATACTTGAGCAGGGTACAACAAATGGTACCTCATCTAATTTGGATGGCAACTATTCAATTACAGTCTCAAACCCAAATGCAAGACTTGAAGTGTCATTTGTTGGATATAAAACTACAATAGTTGATGTAAACAACCAGAATGTAATTGATATTATCCTTATTTTCCAAACCACAGAACTCGAAGAACTGGTAGTTATCGGGTATGGTGTTCAAAAAAAGAAAGTGGTTACCGGTGCCATTGCCAGCGTCAGTGCCGATGAGATTAGCGCAACACCTATCCTACGAATCGATCAAGCCATGCAGGGACGTACACCAGGTGTTTTAGTTACCAATCTTTCCGGGCAACCTGGAGAAGCTCCAACAGTTCGTATTAGAGGTGCTGGAACAACTGGAAATTCAGACCCACTTTATATTGTCGATGGAATGGCAGTAGGAGGAATTGATTACTTAAATCCAGGTGATATTGAATCTATAGATGTTCTAAAGGATGCCGCCTCAGCAGCAATTTACGGAGCGAGAGCAGCAAATGGGGTTGTGCTTATTACAACTAAAGGAGCCAAAAAAGGAGAAATGAATGTAACCTACTCCGGTTACCATGGAATACAAAATGTTTCAAAGACCATTGATATGCTTAATGCCGATCAGTATAAAATGATTTGGAACGAAGCTCGAAGAAATTCTAATTTAAGTGAAACTTTCGATTTAGATGAAATACCAAAGCACGATACCAATTGGCAAGAGCATCTTTTTCAGAAAAATGCACCAATAACAAATCATGAATTATCAGTAACTGGCGGTAATGACAAGTCAACCTATGCATCATCCATGTCATACTTTACACAACAGGGGATCATTGGTGGTGATAAATCACAATTTGATAGAATCACAGGAAGGCTTAATTCCCGCCATGAAGTAAACAGCAACTTCAGGTTCGGTAGTAATCTTGCATATTCACACATTATTAGGAGAGGTATTGCAAGTAACCAATCATTCAACGGTGCATACAGCAGCGCGCTTAATCTCGATCCTCTGACACCTCTATACGAAGAGGATGAGTATGAACTTAGCAATGATCCTTATGCTAGTGAACCAGTTGTTACTAGCCCCGATGGAAAGGTGTATGGCATATCAAAAATAGTTGGTGCTGAAATAGTTAACCCATTAGCATTGCTGCAAATACAGAATGCACAAACCAGAGTGGATAAAGTTGTGGGAAATATTTTCGGTGAAGTTGAAATAATTGAAGACTTAAAGTTTAACACTAGCTTAGGGCTAGATATGGCCTATGTAATAAACGACTCCCACAGACCATTATTTTACCTTAATGGAGCTCAACTGAATATTGAAAAGACCTCTGTTTCCAAGGTAATCGACCGATATTATACATGGCAATGGGAAAATACTATTGCATATTCAAAAATCATCGAAGATCATAACTTTTCTTTACTTCTTGGAACTACAGCAAGCAAATTTAATTTTGAAAACCTTTATGGATTCAATACTAAAGTTCCTACTACTGATCCTAACCATGTTTACCTTAATATGGCAACTGATACATTATGGGAAGCAAGAGGAGGAGCCTCCCATGCGGCATTGTTATCAACCTTTGGTCGTTTAACCTACGACTATAAAAGCAAGTACTCTTTCACAGGTATTATCCGAAGGGATGGATCATCAAAATTTGGACCCAATAATCGTTACGGTATATTTCCATCTCTGGGTGTTTCTTGGGTAATCAGCGATGAGGATTTTATGCCCAACATTGACCCAATAAACTTTTTAAAATTTAGAGCATCCTGGGGAGTAAACGGAAATCAGGAAATTGGGGATTACCAATTTATCTCAGTAATGGACTATAGCAGGGGCTATATCTTTGCTGGCGGTAGAATGATTGGAGCATCACCAGCTTATATTGAAAATGCTGATATACACTGGGAAGAATCGGAACAGATTGATATCGCTTTCGATATAGGAGCTTACAATAACAGGCTAACAGCTACCATCGACTTCTACAATAAAACAACAAAGGGATTACTAGAAAGGATACCAATACCTGCTCACGTAGGAAACGACCCCCCATATGCTAATGTTGGTAGTGTTCGTAACCGAGGAATAGAAATG
>CAZDXY010000001.1:0-37769 GCA_964509385.1 uncultured Rikenellaceae bacterium | reverse complement strand
GGCTGGAATGGTAACTCGCACCGAATTGGGTTTACCGATTGCTTATTTCTGGGGATATAAAACCGATGGGATTTTTCAAAGTCAGGCTGAAATATTTCAACACATTGGAAGTACAGGGAAAGTGCTTCAACCCAACGCAAAACCCGGCGATGTGCGATTCGTGGATGTAAACAATGACGGTGTGATAAATGAAGATGACCGGACTATGATTGGTAATCCCACGCCAGAGTGGACTTTTGGTATGAATGGATCCATTGAGTATAAGCAATTCGACTTCTCAATGCTTCTAATTGGAACGTATGGAAACGACATTTTTAATGGCTCGCAAAGACAAGATCTTTATTACACCAATAGAACAACTGCAATTCTAGATCGTTGGACAGTGGAAGAACCTTCAAACAAAACTCCACGAGTAACATGGTATGATGTAAACAATAACCATCGTATTTCTGACCTTTATATTGAAGATGGATCTTTTGTTAGGATTAAAAATGTACAGTTCGGGTACACTCTGCCAGAAAATCTTCAAAAACGACTTAAAGCAAAAACCTTGAGGTTTTATGTTTCTGCAGAGAACCTATTCACAATCACCAAATATACAGGTGCAGATCCTGAAATTGGCGCTATGAGTTCGTTCGATATTGCAATAGATAGAGGTATCTATCCTCAAGCAAGAACTTTTCGTTTAGGTACAACTATGACATTCTAAATTACTTGTTGTTCTGCTTTTATCAAGTTGCGAGGATTTTCTTGACCTCAAACCGCTTGATCAAGTGGTCTCTTCAAATTTCTATCAAACTGAAGAGGATGCTTTACAGGCTCTGGTTGCAGTTTACGACGTACTAACTTACCAGTCGACACCTGGTGTTTCATGGGCTCCCTTTTTAACTATGTCAGATATTCTTTCCGATGACGCCTATGCAGGGGGTGCAGATGCCAACGATGGAATGGATGAGAATGAGTTCAATACCTTCAATATTCCAACTACAAGTTTAATTGCTCACTCAATCTGGATTAAAAACTATATAGGAATATACAGAGCAAACCTGTATCTTGAGATTATTGATGATATTGATGCGTCAAACGACTTTAAATCCAGAACAATAGCTGAAGTAAAATTTTTGAGAGCCTACTTCTACTTTGAACAGGTTCGTTTCTTCGAAAATATTCCTCTGCTCACTGCCACCATTAAAGGACCTTCCGAATATAAACAGGAACAGAATACTCCTCAGGAAGTATACAACCAAATTGCATTTGATCTTGTTCAGGCAATATCAGATTTACCTGAAAGTGTTCCCATTGCACAGGCAGGAAGGATAACCAAATGGGCTGCTCAAGCATTACTGGCAAGAGTTTTTCTATTCTACAACGGGGTTTATAATGCAGATTTGAACGCAGGAGGAACTTCAGTTAATCAGGCATATGTCCTTACGCAACTCGAAGATCTTATCACAAATAGCGGACATGATCTTTTTGAAAACTATCAGGATAACTTTAAACTTGTAGGGGAGTTTGGAATTGAATCAGTTTTTGAAATCTCCCATGGTGATACACCTCCATGGTGGGATTGGGGTTATCCAAGAGGGGGTAATGGTAATCTTGCTGCTCAAATGCAAGGGCCAAGGGTTACAGGATCACAAAAATGGAACAGAGGTTGGAGTTTTGCCACTGTAAACCATAAACTTGCACTTGATCTAGCGGGAGACCCAAGGTTTCAATATACCATACTAACCGAAGAGGAACTAGATGGTACGTTGGTAAAAGGATATCAGCACACTGGATACTACTCTAAAAAATATAGTTCCGATGCTGAGCATTGGGGATCAGGTGGGCAGTTTGAGCTAAACAGAACCTGCAACTTCCGAGTAATCCGCTTTTCTGATGTTCTCTTAATGGCAGCAGAACTTGGCAGCGCAAATGCACAGCAGTATCTCGACAGGGTTAGAGATAGAGTTGGTTTAACCAGTGTCCCTGCAACACCTGAAAATATATATAGGGAAAGAAGGCTAGAACTGTCGCTCGAGGGAATTCGCTACTTCGATGTTTTGAGGAAAGGATTAACTTACGCTAATCAACAACTAACGCATTCCTTCAGAGGACCAAACTACGTTGGAGATCAGGAGATATTCGAGGTTACTTTCAATATGGATACCAAAGGATTTCTTCCCATTCCTCAAACGGAGATCGACCTCTCTGCTGGTACTTTCATACAGAATGATGGCTATTAAGCCTTCTAATTTTCAAAAAAACAACTATTAATCTAATTTAAAAAATATCGATTTTTAAGTTATCACACTAGTTAATAGTAATTTGATTTGAAATGAATAAAAGCCTTTCGGTTTTTTTGTTGATGATCTTTACCCTAACTTTTGCTTCTTGTCAACAAAAGAAAAATCTTGATGAGATTGACAAACAGGTTGAAAGCCTATTGGGTAGAATGACAATTCAGGAAAAAATCGGTCAACTTGTGCAAAAGAATGGCGATCACCCAAACCTTGATGAATTAATCAGGAATGGGAACATCGGATCGGTTCTTAATCAGGTTGATCCCGATGAGGTTTTGAGAATTCAGAAGATTGCTGTGGAGGAAAGTCGACTAGAAATACCGCTGCTTATAGGTCGCGATGTTATTCATGGCTTCAGAACCATCTTCCCAATTCCATTGGGTCAAGCAGCGAGTTGGAATGTCGATTTGGTAGAGCAGGCTGCACGTGTTGCTGCTATTGAGGCTACTTCACAAGGGGTTCGCTGGAGCTTTGCTCCAATGATCGATGTTACCCGCGATCCTCGCTGGGGGCGCATTGCCGAAAGTTTTGGCGAGGATCACTTCCTCAACGGAGTTTTCGGAGCAGCCATAGTCCGTGGTTTTCAGGACGATGATCTGTCAAATCCCAAATCACTGGCAGCATGCACAAAGCACTTTGCTGCCTACGGTTGGGCCGAGGGTGGCCGCGATTACAACACGGCAAATATCTCTGATAATGATCTTTACGACATTATTCTACCCCCTTTCAAGATGTGCATCGATGCTGGAGCAGCGAGCATCATGACTGCCTTCAACGAGATAAATGGAATTCCTGCAACGGGGCACGTTCCTCTGCTTCGCGATTTGCTTCGCAATGAATGGGGCTATAACGGTGTTTTGCTAAGCGATTGGGAATCGGTAACCCAAATGGTGGTGCATGGCTACACGCCAAACCATAAAGAATCGGCTTCAAAAGCAATGCAAGCTACAGTTGACATGGAGATGGCCAGCACAGCATACGAAACCTATTTGCTTGAACTAATAAAAGAGGGTGCAATTTCAGAAAAACTTATCGATGATGCGGTAAAACGAATCCTTCGATTAAAGTTCGAGTTGGGGTTATTCGAAAATCCATACGCTCACATGGGCGATTTTCCTGAACTTCTTAATGATGATCACCTGAAAGTAGCCAAAAAATTGGCTCAGGAAAGCGTTGTAATGCTTAAGAACGAGGGGTCATTACCAATATCAAATAAGGTGAAACGAATTGCAGTTATCGGACCATTGGCCGATGCGCCGCACGATCAGCTGGGAACATGGATTTTCGATGGCAAAAAGGAAGATGCTATTACTCCATTACAATCGCTAAGGGAAATTGCTAGGGAGAAGGGGATTGAAATATTCTATCATCGTGCTCTAGAACTGAGTCGTTCCATAAACATTCAGAATAAGCAAGGTATTATTCGTGATGTGAATCGTTCCGATTTAGTATTGCTGTTTCTTGGAGAAGAGTCAATACTATCGGGCGAATCGCATTGCTTGGCAAATATAGATTTACAGGGTGGACAAATAGAGCTGGCAGAGGTAGTGGCCACGGCGGGGAAACCCGTTGTGGCCATTATTATGGCTGGACGACCCGTTACCTTCGAAGCGATTGAACCAATTTTGGATGCAATTCTCTACGCATGGCATCCCGGAACAATGGCTGGTCCAGCCTTGGCTGATTTGTTGTTTGGCAAAGTATCGCCATCGGGCAAACTGCCCGTTACGTTTCCCTGGCACGTTGGGCAAATACCGATTTATTACAACCATAAGAATACAGGCAAGCCCGCAAGCAACGAAACTTGGGAGCGTTTACATGATATACCAGCCGAAGCACCTCAACTTTCAATTGGAAACACATCGCACTATCTCGATTATGGCTTTGAGCCAATGTATCATTTTGGATATGGATTGTCATACTCAACCTTTGAAATCTCTGATATTAAAATTCAAAGAAATCAACTACAAGTTGATGATGTTCTGAAGGTTTCGGTGAAGTTGAAGAATACAGGTAATCGCAAGGCTGCCGAGGTAGTTCAACTTTATACTCGTCAACTTTTTGGGAGCCGTACTCGACCAGTAAAGGAACTCAGAGCATTTGAGAAGGTACTGCTTGCACCAGGCGAGGAAAAAGAGGTTGTATTTCAAATAAACACAAGGGCACTTGGTTTTCATAATCCAGATATGAAGTTCGTTGTGGAACCTGGACAGTACCATCTTTGGGTTGGAAATTGCTCGCAATCGGGAGTGAAGCTTGAATTTGAGATAGTTAAATAAGTAATTCTTAATTTTAATAAAATGACTAAAAAATCCTACACCATATTTATCTCGCTGGTAGTTGCCCTGGGTGGTTTTCTACTTGGTTTCGACAGCGCGGTTATTTCTGGAGCAACCCCTTTCTACAGGGAAACTTTCGGATTGAACTCAGGCTCAATGCTCATTGGGTTTTCCGTGAGTTCTTTAATTCTTGGTGCAATCATGGGCAACATTGTTGCTGGTGGGCTCGCCGATCGCTTCGGTCGTCGTAGAATACTGATGATCACCGCATTGCTTTTTGCTATCAGCGCAATATTCACTGCCTTCGCTTTCGATATCGTTAGTTTTATCATTGCACGGGTTATCGGAGGTTTGGGTGTAGGAATGGCCATTCTTATTGCCCCTATGTATATAGCCGAAATTGCACCACGAAAACTTCGTGGTACATTGGTAACATTCAATCAGCTAAACATAGTATTAGGTATTTCCATTGCCTACTTTTCAAACTTATACTTCCAACAAACAATTGTCGATCCTGATTTAAAGTGGAGAGTTATGCTTGGTGTGGAAGCAATACCAGCATTGCTCTATTTAATTCTACTCTTCTTCGTGCCACGAAGCCCGAGATGGCTCTTACTAAAGGGTTTTGATATTGAGGCTCAATCGGTTCTTGTGAAAATCCACGGTGATAAGCAATCGGTTGTTGAGCAGAATGAGATTAACGAGAGCATTCACTCTGAAGCAAATAAGGAGAAAGCCCGCTTTGCCGATGTTTTCTCAAGGAGAATGAAAACCGTACTAATCATTGGGTTTGGTATCGCTTTCTTTCAGCAAATAACGGGCATAAACGCAATTTTCTACTATGCACCCATGATCTTTGAAATGGCTGGAGGTGGAAAGGATGCAGCCTTTATGCAGGCAGCCATTCTTGGCGTTACCAACGTGGTAATGACAGTAGTTGCCATGTTCCTGATCGACCGATTGGGGCGAAAGCCTCTGCTTTACATAGGCGCTTCGGGTATCTGCATTTCGCTTGCCATCGTGGGTTTCTCTTTCGGAAACGCAAAGTACACCATCGACCAAAAATCTATGGCTGCATTAACGCAAGAGGTTCATCAGATGGAGGTTGAGTCACATCACTTAACTAACATCGCCAAATTAAATCAGCTAAAAGGCAACGCCTTTGGAAGCGAGGTCGCATTTTTCGCGTTGGTGAAGCAAACCGTTGGCGTTGATACTTACAACAGTTTTAAAGAGATCATCCTAAAACATTCAATTGCCGTAAATCCAACATGGATTCTTATTGGGTTGATAATGTTCGTTGCATCATTTGCTATTTCAATGGGTCCAGTGATGTGGGCGTTGCTTTCAGAAATCTTCCCAAACAAGCTAAGAGGGCTGGCCATATCAATTATGGGATTCTGGAATTCTATTGTTAGCTTTTCGGTTGCAACCGTTTTCCCTGCACAGCTTGAGAATATGGGTTCTAGCGCAACTTATTTTATCTACTCTTTCTTTGGACTGCTGACCTTAATCTTCGTTTGGCGATTTGTACCAGAAACAAAAGGAAAATCGCTTGAAGAACTTGAGGCTAAACTTATTAAACAGGATTAATTATGAAAACAACTCGATTAGTTATTATAATTCTCTCAGCAACAATATTGGTAGCTTGTAACGCTGATAATGGTAACAAGAAGTCAGCTGAAAAGACTGGCCCCTCTCATGTTAAGATGAAAAAGGTTGATGGTAAATACCGATTGTTCGTTAATGGAGAAGAATTTTATGTTAAGGGTGCAGGGTGCGAATACGGAGCCTGCCATCTTGTTGCCGCTCATGGAGGCAATTCTTTCCGAACATGGCGGGTAAACAATAGTCAAATGACTGGCAAAGAAGTGCTTGACAAAGCCCTAGAGCATGGACTTATGGTGATGATGGGTCTAGATGTTGCTAAGGAACGTCACGGTTTCGATTATGATGATGAAGAAGCGGTTGCTGCTCAATTTGAGCAAATCAAAAAGGATATAATGGAGCTTAAAGATCATCCTGCACTTCTTGGTTGGGGAATTGGCAATGAGCTTAACCTTCGATACACCAACAAAAAGGTTTGGAATGCAGTTAACGATATTGCCAAAATGATTAAAGAAGTAGATGGAAACCACGTTGTTACCACTATGCTAGCAGGAATTGGCAAGGGTGAAGTGGACTATATTGTCGAGCATTGTCCTGAAATTGACTTTTTATCCATACAAATGTATGGCGATATAATCAACCTTGAGAAAAGGCTCGCTGAAGCAGGCTACAATGGTCCTTACCTTGTAACCGAGTGGGGTGCTACTGGGCACTGGGAGATGCCATCAACTGAGTGGGGCTCGCCAATTGAGCAAACTTCGGCTGAAAAGGCCGATGCCATAAAACTACGCTACGAGAAAGCGATTCTTACCGATTCAAAAAACTGCATGGGCTCATACGTTTTCCTTTGGGGTCAAAAACAAGAGCGTACCCCAACGTGGTATGGATTATATACCGAGAAGGGTGAAAAAACTGAGGCTATAAATGTTATGGAGTACCTGTGGACTGGTGAATGGCCAAAGCACCTTGCACCTAGAATTAACAACGCATTGATTCGTGGTAAAGGTGGGCGTTTTGATAACGTTAAACTAAAGCAGAACACCGAGTACTCAGCATTGATTGATCTTAATAATCAAAGCAACGGTAATATTTCGGCAAGAGCAGAGATTCTTCCCGAACCGGTTGAACTGAGCGATGGTGGAGATTTTGAAAAGAGACCAACAACAATCGATGATTTAATTAAATCTATTTCAACCTCGGAGGTTGTTTTTAATTCGCCCAAAGAAAAAGGAGCATACCGATTGTTTATCTTTATTGTTGATGATTTTGATAATGTTGGAACAATTAATATTCCGTTTTTGGTTGAATAATAATGACCCCGTAGGGGTCAAATATAGGTTGCCTAAGCTTTAGCTCAAGATATATCAATAAAATCATTTTTGCGACGCACATTAATATCTTTCATTGAAACATTAAGAAACTTGCGTCGCAATTAAAGTAAAAAAGTTGAAAATGAAGTTTTATATTCCATTTTCCTTTCTTTCCATTGTTTTTTTAGCTGGTTGCATCGATTCTGGGTCAAAGGATCCCGATGCAAAATACTTCCAAAAGGCCGATAGCCTTTTAAGGCTGATGACACTTGAAGAAAAGGTCGGGCAAATGACCAACATCGGTCTTACCGCTCTAACCCAAGGTCCTTTCTGGACTGATGCCGATACCCTAGTGCTTGACACCGAAAAGATGCACGAATTGCTTGCAAATCACCATGTTGGGTCGGTACAGAACAAAGGTAAGTACCCGCCATCAAAGGAGGAATGGAATAGGATAGTTAGGTCTGTTCAGGAGTACGTTTTATCAAACACTCGCCATCAAATCCCCATTCTATTTGGAATTGATGGCGTACATGGTGCGCATTACACTGCTGGCTCAACAATTTTTCCCCATCAAATTGCCTTAGCGGCAACATGGGAGCCAGAATTCGCAAGAATAACTGGCGAAATCACTGCCTATGAACTCAAAGCATCGTCAATCCCTTGGAACTACGCACCAGTGCTCGATGTGAGCATGCAACCTCTTTGGGGAAGAATTTTTGAGACTTTTGGTGAGGACACCTATCTTAACCGTGTTATGGGTGTTGCCTTCGTTGAGGGCTCTCAAGGAGAATCCATTAACGATAAGGCAAGCGTTGCCGTATGTCTGAAACATTTTCTAGGTTATGGAACCCCATTTAGCGGGAAGGATCGCTCACCTGCCTACATCCCAGAACATTACCTAAGGCACTACTACCTTGAGCCTTTTAGGGATGCCATCGATTTGGGAGCTTTAACCGTGATGCTCAACTCGGCTGCAGTAAATGGAATTCCGGGACATATAGACCAATATCAAATTTCAACGGTTTTAAAGGGCGAACTCGGTTTCAAGGGGTTTGTTATTTCCGATTGGGGCGACATAGCCCGATTGGTTGAGGTACATCGTGTAGCCAAGGATAATCGCGAAGCAGCAAAAATGGCAGTAATGGCTGGAATGGATATGTGCATGGTACCCTACGATGCCAACTTTGCGGTTGACGTGATTGATTTGGTTAAAACTGGCGAAATTCCCATTAGCCGAATTGATGATGCCGTGCGCAGAATACTTTTTGTAAAGTTTAAACTTGGGCTTTTTGAGAAGCCTTGGACAAAATTAGAGGATTACCCAAAATTTGGGTCGGATGAGTTTGCAGAGCAAAGTTACAGAGCAGCAGTTGAGGCTATTACATTGCTAAAAAACAATGGAGTTCTTCCAGTTGGGGAATCCAAAAGAAACATTCTTGTTACTGGTCCAACTGCAAATTCATTAATTGCCCTGAATGGCCCCTGGAGCCGAACTTTCAATGGCAACGATCCCACTTACGACGATAAGGATAAAAAAACGTTTCTGAAAGCCTTGCAGAGCGTACCCCCCAAATCAACTATTCAATATGAGTTGGGAACCGATTTCGATGGGAATTTCACTGAAAATATAAGTCTGCTTGCAAAAGCAGCAAAGTCCGACATAATATTTGTATGCCTTGGTGAAAAACCTTTTGCCGAAAAATTCTCTGATATTCATAGCCTTGATTTGCCTCAAAATCAAATTGATTTGGTAAAATTTCTACATAAAAGCGGAAAACCAATCGTTCTAATTCTTCTTCAGGGGCGACCCAGAGTTATTCGAGAGATTGAACCCATGGCAAGCGCAATATTTATGGCTTACTGGCCAGGACACGAAGGCGCCAGGGCGTTGGCAGATATTATTTTGGGGAAGGAGAATCCAAGTGGAAAGTTGCCGTACACTTACCCACGTTACACCAATACGCTGCACACATACCAACATAAGGGCAGCGATAAGCTTGATGATCAGTTTGGAATGGAGGGATTTAACCCGCAGTGGGAGTTTGGGCATGGATTGAGCTACACAAATTTCGAGTTTGCAAACTTCACCTTATCGATCGACACAATTTACAGCAATCAGAATTTATCTGTTTCTGTAGAGGTAAAAAATGTTGGAAATCGTTCGGGGAAAGAGGTCGTGCAGCTTTATATTAGCGATTTGGTTGCATCAATCACCCCAGACGATAGGAAGCTGGTTGCTTTTGAGAAGATTTATCTCAACGCTGGAGAAACCAAAACCGTAAACCTAGCAATTAGCTATGATGATCTCAAGTTTGTAGGTATAAATAACCAATGGATAGCCGAAGAGGGTGATTTTGAGATTCTTGTTGGGGGCAATCCCAAAGATTTGCAGAGAAAAAGATTTTATTATGCGGGGAAAAAATAAGGGTAAATTACTTTATATAAAGACAGAATGGCAACGATGTAATGTTTTTTAATCAGCCCTCTACGAGGGCAGAATTGTAAGAATAAAAATTATTATCCCAAAGAGCAAAAATTTTTTTAATCACAAAGTTCTAAGCAGATTAAAATCACTTAAAGAAACAAAGTAACCATGCCAAATCAAGTCCCCCACATATCAACCCAGCCCCTAAAAATCTCTGAAAAGCAGGTTAATGGCTTTCTCACCGAAATTGATGGAGAATCGATGTACTGCATCGAGAATTACGATTGCATGGACCCCTTCTTCATGAGCATTGTTAGCAGCTCCGATTTGTGGATGTTCGTTTCAAGCAAGGGCAGCCTTACTGCCGGAAGGCAGAATTACAACAATGCGCTATTCCCATACTACACCGACGATAAAATACACGATTCAGCAGAAATAACCGGACCTAAAACTATTTTCAGAGTTTTGGAGGGGGATAAGATTTTTGTATGGGAACCATTCTCAATATTACACCAAGGGCTGTATAGCATAAGCCGTAACCTATACAAGAATACTGCGGGCAGCAAAATTATTTTCGAAGAGATAAATCACGACCTAAAAATTCGATTTACCTACTGCTGGATGAGCAGCGATAGCTTGGGATGGGTAAGAAAGTGCAATCTTGAAAATCTGTCTGACAAAACCATTGATATTGAAATAGTTGATGGACTACAGAATATAATTCCATTTGGCATTACACGCGATACCCAGAGTCTTATGAGCACTTTGATGGACGCTTATAAGGTTGCTGAATGGTTGCCAAAGGCAAATCTTGCGCTTTTCAGGATGTCGTCAATTCCCGTTGATAGAGCCGAACCCAGCGAGGCGCTACGTACCAATTTAGTTTGGATGCACGGGTTAAATGCACAAAAAAAAATTCTTAGCACCAAACAGCTAAAAAACTTTCGTTTTGGTGGCACTGTTGAATCTGAGGGCACGATTTATGGGCAAAAAACATCCTACTTTGTTTACGATAGAATTTCGCTTGCCTCAAGCGATTCAAAGATTTGGTATTTAGCTGCCGATGTGGCAAAGGATAGTTCAGAGGTAATTGCCTTGCAGAATAGAATATTAAAGGAGAAGGATTTATCCGATTTTATTGAATCGAGCGTAAGCGACAGCAACGAAAAGTTAACCCGTTTGGTTGCCTTAGCCGATGGTATCCAGCAAACTGGTGATAAACTTAATGACCGCAGGCATTTTGCCAATGTGATGTTCAATATCATGCGGGGCGGAATTTTTGAGAACAGCTATGATATTGATGTTCAAGATTTTCTTAAACATATTAAGCGATCCAACAAGTTGGTATTCAATAAATTCAAGGATAGTTACAGCGATGTTTCTAGTCATTCAACCATTGAGAAATTGTTAGAAATATCAAAAAGTTGCAACAACTTTGACTTGCATCGACTTACCCTTGAGTACCTACCACTAAGTTTTAGTCGCCGGCACGGCGATCCAAGTCGCCCTTGGAACTTCTTCGATATCAACATAAAGAATCCCGATGGAAGCCCATCGCTGAACTATCAGGGCAACTGGCGCGACATATTCCAAAACTGGGAGGCTCTGGCATTCTCTTTTCCAGGATTTCTACCAGGTATGATTAGCCGTTTTCTCAATGCATCAACCGCCGATGGCTACAATCCCTACCGAATAACCCGCGAGGGTTTCGATTGGGAAGCACCCGAGCCCGAAAACCCTTGGGCTTACATTGGCTATTGGGGCGACCATCAACTTATCTACCTGCTAAAGTTAATGGAACTTCATAATAAGTTCTTCCCAAATCAACTACTTGAGACTTTCGATGAGCCAACTTTTGTTTATGCCAATGTTCCTTACCGAATAAAGAATTACGCTGATATTCTTAAAAACCCACAGGATACAATTGATTTCGACAGAGACTTACATGAGAAGTTACTTAAGAAAAGCGAGGAGCTTGGAGCCGATGGAAAACTGCTAACATACGACAATGGACAACTTGCAAGGGCAACTTTTATCGATAAAATACTGGTTAGTTGCCTTACCAAGCTAAGCAACTTTGTACCCGATGCGGGCATCTGGCTAAACACTCAACGCCCCGAATGGAACGATGCCAACAATGCCCTTGTGGGCAACGGAGCATCGATGGTTACTCTTTATCAGTTAAGGCGTTACCTAAACTTTTTGATTTCTATTCTAAAAGCAAACCCAAAGCAACAGTTCAGTGTTTCATCTGAGGTAATGCTTTTTTTCTATCAAATTTTCTCAACCTACACTGAATTCAAGCCGCTGCTAGAAAAAGGTTTTAACGACAAACAAAGGAAACAAATTGTTGATAAGCTTGGCGAGACTGGTTGTGATTATCGAAGCGCTGTATACAAAGGTTTTTCGGGAGAAAAAGAAAGTTTGAATAAGCCATACTTAATAAATTTCTTTGAATTATCCTTAGATTTTGTAAATCAAACAATTTCATCGAATAAGCGTTCCGACGGAATGTACCATTCCTACAATCTTTTGGAATTCCTTCCTGATTCAATAAAAGTTCACAGCCTACAGCTTATGCTTGAAGGACAGGCAGCCATTCTCAGTAGTTCCTACCTAAAGGTTAACGAAACCATTGAACTGCTTAAAACATTATTTGAGAGCAATTTGTGGAGGGAAGATCAGCAAAGTTTCCTGCTTTACCCCTATAAAGAGCTACCAAAATTTTTGGACAAAAATATTATTCCCAAAACCTTAATTACCCAATCGAAATCGATTTCAAGACTTATAAAGGAAGGCAATACCCAAATTATTAAGCAGGATGAAAATGGTGATTTCCATTTCAACTCCGATTTTAAGAATGCAATGATTCTTAAGGAGTCCCTTAAGAAATTACCATTTAATGTTGAAGAAAGTGAGATTTCCTTTATATGTGATATCTATGAGAAGGTTTTTCAGCATAGGTATTTTACTGGGCGCTCAGGCTCGTTCTACAAGTACGAGGGACTTGGCTCAATTTACTGGCACCTTGTTTCAAAACTACTTCTTAACCTTGGCGAAGCCATTGGGGAATTTGCCATGAATGGTTGTAGCAAAGATGAAATAATGGAACTAAAAAATTTCTACTACAGAATAAAGGAGGGCATAGGCGTTCACAAAAATCCTAAAAACTACGGTGCATTTCCCACTGATCCATACTCCCATACCCCATCGATAATGGGCGCACAGCAACCCGGAATGACCGGACAAGTCAAGGAGGATGTCCTTAGCCGGTTTAATGAACTTGGTTTATCAGTTTATAATGGTGAGATAAAAATTTTACCGGCTTTATTAAATGATGAAGATTTTTGTAATGAAAAAATCAAGGAATTGTATTTTACTTTCTGTAATACTTTATTTGTTTACAGAAAAGGGGAAGATAAATATTTAGAAATATTCTGGAAGGACAAAGCTACTCATCCTGTTAAAATTCAATCATATACTATTCCAAAATATATAACAGATCATATATATAGTCGTAGTGGAAAGATTGAAAAGGTAATTGTAAATATGTAAGCAAAAAAAGGCAACCACTTTTGGGTTGCCTTGCATATTCTCAAAACTATTGAAATAGATATAACTAATGGTATCTATTTCAACTTCAATTTATGCCAAGTATCCTGAATTTCAATTGAGGTATTAACTTGAGGCGTTTGAGGCTTTTGGTTAACAACAATGGCCTGCCTTTTTACATTCTCAATAATATAATCTGAAAGAGTTTGAAAATCAACATTACCCTCGGTTTCCTGCAGTTTCTTTAGCAGAAAGTAAGTAAATAATCCATGCTGTTTTTCAATGTAAGGATAGGCAGTTTCTTCGCCGGTGGCAGCGCTAAAAACAACGGTATTGCCTTTTATTACATTTTCCTTGGGTTTTACCCTTACAGCTCTTGCGCTGGCAAGCATACCATCATCCCTTATGCTTCCGCTAAAGCATGCGTCGAGAAAAACGGTAATGCTTTGAGTTGGGTGCTCGTTAAGACGATTATATAGATCATCCAAGTTTATAGCCGTTTCATAATCCGACGAAAATCCATCAACTGGCAGGAGGAATGCCGTTCGATCCTTTTCATTTGGCATACCATGACCTGCGTAATAAAAAATAATTTTTGCCTTTCCACTATAGGCTTGAGCAACATCGGTAAGCCATTTTATTTCAGATCTCATATTGCCAAATGTTGCATCCTGTGCAAAATGTATATTTTGTGTTGGAATACCCAGTGTTTTTTCGCAATACTCTTTAAAAACCCTGCCATCGTTAATTGCAAATTGAACAGGCACCTCTTTTTGGTAGTTCTCGTTGGCAATAATAACCACAAAGGTTTTATCGTTTACCTGTTTGCTCACAGGAATATTTTCGTCAACATCGCTTTTAAAGGCAACTGGAGTAGTTATTCTATTTACAACCTGAGGGGGTTGTGAGATAACTTCACCTGTTTGAGAAAAATCGGCTAATCTATTTGTTTGAATGGGTTTTAATGGTATTGGGTTACTAATATCTTCTTGCTTGTTAACTACGCTTTTTCTAAAATTACTGGGATTATTATAATCATACTTTCCCTTTTGAATGTCAAATTCCTTTAAGAAGCATGTAATTCCATCTACCTTAACATAGTATTCAGTATTTTTTTGAATAACAATGTGAATTCTAGTGGTTTCACAACCGAATGTTTTGGCATAAATTTCAGCTTCACCTTCACTAAATATTTTGTATTGTATTCTCCCTTCGGTACTTATTTCACCAATCTTCCTATCATTGATAAAAATATCCAAGGGTTTTTTCCTATCAGCATTTGATCTAATTCGATAGAAATAAATTGTTGAATAGCTTTCCTGCGCATTAGAAAAGTTATAGTTAATGCTTAATAGTATAGAAAATAATATAGATACCAATACTCTCATGATCAACTCCTCGAATGATTAATGTAAATATTTAATAATTAATGAATGTAAATGTGTAAGCTGCCCGATAAAAAAATCGAGCAGCTTACTTCTCTATGTTATTTTGTTGTTTTGATCTGAATGGCCTTTGCTTTAACCCTTACAGTTGCTGTTTTGATGATTAAAAAATTTGTGTATTCTACTTCATACTTTGGAGCAATTAACATATCTGCACCCTCAACCTTGCTTATGGCATCGTAAGTTGCTTTACCTAAAGCTTTACCTACAACACCTGTCTCGTTCGAGAACTTTGAAAATGCTCCAAACATCAAGAATTGTGTTGCATCGCCATACCCCTCCACTTCTCTTATTACTTCATACTGATGTTCCTTTAGGGGCTCAATTTTTAAATCGGCAAAATAGGCAGTCGAGATAGTTTTTCTAACACTTGTGCAAGAGGAAAGTATTACTGCACAAACAACCACAATAAATAATACATGTTTTCTTTTCATGGTACAAGGTTTTAGTTAAGTTGTCTACTCTTAAGTTTTTCGACTTACACTCCGTACTCTATTTAAGGATTTTCTGGAACTTCCTGATAAAACTTAAAATTAAATAATCATTTTCAATCAATGCTTTAAAAAAAACATGTGATACTTGTATTAGAAAAAGAACCATAAAATTATTAGAGATAAATATTTAGAAGTAAAATTAAAATTATTAAACCGATTTATCAAATTTTTTTAAAAAGTTCAATATAGAATTTTCAGAGACTATTAAAATATCTTCTTGTTTACCTGGCAATCAATTTGCTATCCTTAACCCTTAGGTTCATCCAGGCAATAATAAATCCGGCAGTTCCAAACATTATCAAACTGTATATGGCTGGTGAAATGGTCATTGTTGGATTATGTAGTAATGTAGCGGCAATGGCAATACCCAAAGTACCATTCTGTATTCCGGATTCAATTGATATGGTTATGCTTTGAGATATTCTTAAATTGAAAAGACGAGCAGAAAAGTATCCAACTAACAACATGGTAAGGTTTAATGCAAGTGCCACAGGCCCCGCTTGAGCAAAAAAGTTAAAGAAGTTATCCTTATCGTTTAGTATAGCTGCCATAATGATTAGGAAAAGCAACACACCCGACATAATTTTAACAGGCTTATTCATTTTCTCTGAGAACTTTGGTGCTTTCGCCTTAATTAACATACCAATGCCAACAGGCAGCAGAGTAATAATGATCACTTTAATCATAGTGTCGAATATAGGAAGGGGTATATATTCACCATGCTGAAGAAAATGGCTCATTGCAAAGTTTACAATAAGTGGAATGGTAATAACCACAATTATGCTTGAAATTGCCGTTAAACTTATGGAAAGAGCAGTGTCTCCTCTTGAAATATGGCTAATTAGATTTGAAGTGGGTCCTCCGGGACAAGCGGCTAAAATCATAATCCCTACGGCCAATTCAGGATTACGCATAGGGATAATCATTAGTAGTAAAAATCCTACCAATGGTAACACAACTATTTGATTTAATATTCCTATTGTTGCAGCTTTAGGATATAGAGCGACCCTTTTAAAATCGTTAGGTACAAGGGATAAACCCATGCCAAGCATTATTATTCCCAGAGAAATGGGTAAAAGTAAATCTGTAATAAAGTTAGTTTCCATATTAAACTGTTTAAGTGATAAGTACTACTATAATTATAATATTCCCCTTTATTCTACTAATTCAATATTTTAAATTAAACAAATGTATAAAAAACACTTTAATGAACAAGTATTCTCGAGATTTTCATAAAGTACTTTTATTTTATAAATACCTTATTGACTTTCTATACAAGTCTTGAAAACTTTTAGAAATTACTGTTGAACTAACCTTTTAACCTGAGAAACCAAAGAATCATCAAGGTTAACCCTTGGGGAAACGATCAGTCCCTCCTTATCGATAATTACATAGGAAGGGGCATAGGTTATTACGTATGGCTGCACCTGCGGATTGGCAAATTGCCCTTGGGCAACAAGATGTACCCCTGGAAAAGATTTCCTATTGAGCAATCTTTCGGCTAGATTTCCTTTACCTTCAATAAACATTCGCCAAGCCTCAACATCATCACGTCGAGCTTCGAGGGAAATAAAAATAGCTGCAAATTCCTGATCCTTAAATATCTCCTGAAAATCTATATACTTGGGAATGGAAGTGAGGCAAGGCGGGCACCAGGTACCCCAGAAAATCAGCAACACAACCTTACCCTTAAACTCGTCAAGCGAAACCATTTCACCAGTTCTGTTGGGCAAGATAAAGTTTGGCGCAATAGCCCCAGGTTTTATGGTAGAAACCTTATCTACCTGTTTCTTAAAATACTCCAATAGTGTTGGCTCCCTTGACAAGGATTTCATAATGCTATCGGCGGCATCCATATTTTTATAGAAATCAGGCGATGATAAGTACTCCGGAAACCGTCGTGCAAGTTGAGTTAGTGCCACTTCTTTTACAACCCCTTGATAGTCAGAATCTACTATCTGGAGTTTTAGCTCAAACCGTTTGGAATTCATCTCAACCGGGTTTGAGATAACTTCAGCAAAATTCTGAAAATCATCCTCCAGCATGGCTTCTACCGCTTGTGAAAAATTTGGCAAAAACCAAAACTCAGAAGTAATATCAAACAGCTTATCCTTGAATGAGTAGTATCTTTTGCCGGGAACTAAGTACCTCCATTCTCCCTGAGTCTCATTAATATGATGCCTTAGGTATTCAAACCGTTTACACGCCATGAAAAGATGTAAATCTGCTTTAAGCATTTTTATTCCCTTTTCACCTACACTTCTCGACAAAGCCATGGAATCCAACACGTTTAGATATTCAAGCTCAATACTATCAGCAAAACAAACAAATTCGTCTATGGGCCATTCGTTTACCCGATTATAACGAAATGTTCTGGAAAGGCTTTGGCTTTGATGTAGCATATACCGATTAAAATCAGCGTTATTCCCCAGGAACTCGGGTGTGGAAAGGTTGTAAATCGATGTTCTAAAACCAATTGAATCATCTTCTCCCGCTAGGATAGGTGTTTCAACTATCAGCTGTTGGTCTTGGGTAAAAAGGTAGTAGAAATTATCATCTTTAGCATTAATCGTAAAAGAAATATCGCCATTTTCATCTGTGTTTATGCATTGCAATGGCTCTCCGTATGGTTGGTTTATATAAACGCTTTGAGCAGGGTAAATGCAAACACTTTGGTTGCTGTAACCAGCAATATTACCTTCTATTACAATATTGGTTTTTCGTTTGCAACCCAAAAATATTGTAACTGCTAAAATAATACAGTAGGCTAAAACGCTTATTCTGTTCATAATGCTATCGTTAATACTGTAAAAATAGAAAAACATCCCTTAACTTCTTGATTTTTCACTATATTTGGAAACAAAGGGTTTGTAATCAATATCTTGGATTTACCAAAATGCAAACGATATAGGTGTAAATCCTCAAAATGATTAATCAAAGAATAAAGCCATGGATAGACTTAATAAAATTTTAAATTGGAATACAATTAAATCCAAACTAATTATTGGCATCACATTGCTAATTCTTCTCTTAAGTTCACAGCATGAAGGGTTTTCGCAGATATATGAACCCGAAGGGTTAAACATGCCTGGCGAATGGAATGGATGGACTAACCCTCCCACTAACAATCTTGCCTTGGCAAGTAGCACACAGGTAACCAATGGCCGAATTATTAAGATATACCTTGGAATTACACGTTGGCAAACTATATTCAGCGTAGCTGAAAATGATGCCGATCTGGTTGGAGGTACATATGAGTGGCTCTTTACCAGTGGTTCTACAGGAAATCCCTGGGGAAACAAATGGGCAGGTATAAACGTTACGATCAATGCCCTGCAAAACTACTCATATAATAGTGGTGCCAACAACACCATCACATTGATTAACGGAAATTGGTATACCATGAATTGGGAGGACAGCGGTTACGTACCTACCCGTGCCATATTTATGGAAACTTCAGCCGAGCCAGTATTCATAACATCTGTTACAGAACCACAGGATGAAGTTGAGGCTAACAGCGCCGTGGAGGTATCTATAAGCACTTCTGGCGTTCCATCAGCAGAAGAAAGGTTTTACCTGAGGTACTCAACCGATGGATGGGACTCTTCTGAAACGGTTGATGTGATCATGTCAGGTACCAACGGAACAGCTGAAATACCCGGTCAGCCTTCGGGAACCACGGTTAGCTACTATGTTTTTAGCTCTACCGTTGAGGGTATCACCAACGATCACGATTTGTACACCATAAGGATGAACAACAATGAAGATAATAACTACTCATATACCATTGGTGATCCCACAATTAGCTGGGCAAACCTTCAGCACCCAGCCACAGGAAGCATAGAACCCGAAAACGAGTTTTTGGTGTTTGCAAGGGTATATATTAATGGAGTTACCGGTTCCGCTGCCCCCGAAGAAGGTATTGAAAACCTAAATGCGTGGATTGGATACAGCACGACTAATGCAACTTCAACCGATGATTTTGAAACAGGTTGGGAGTGGATCCCTGCAACATACGATGAGTACGATTTATTCTTCGGAAACAATAGTCAGTACTCGGCAGGTATCGGCTCTGAAATCTCTGCAGAAGGCACTTATTACTACGTAAGCCGGTTTAAGTATGGAGACGGTGAATTTGTTTATGGTGGATTTGATGGAGGCTTCTGGGATGGAGTTAATAATGTTTCGGGAATCCTTTACGTTGAAGAAGAACTTATTGCCTACCCCATAACCCTTGAGGTTACCAATAATAACCCATTTGTAACTGAGGTTTTTGTAAGGGGATCGTTTAACGACTGGGTAAATGTTCCTATGGAATATGACAATGATGTATGGACAGCAGAATTCAACCTATACCCCGGAATATATCAATGGGGAGTTGCTGATCAGGATGATGAATGGTTAATTGAAGGTTCAAATTTGGAGTTTACCATCGATACGGATGGAAACATTACTGGTACTATAACTTATACCATTCCACCTCCTTCTCCAAATTATGGAATCAGGGACGATGATGGACTGAACCTTCCAACCCTGACCTATTGGCATGGCAATCTGGATGAAGACATTACCGAAAGAGGTGTGGATTTTCATGAGCAAAACATGGGATCATTAAATGAACTCTACATAATAGGTGTAGCCATAAAAACCTGGAAATCGGGAGAAGGTGATATTACGAGTGCAAAATTTTCATACAAAGTTTGGAATATTGATGACGATGAACCCGAAACCTTTGTTGAAAGATCAATTGGATGGACCAGCAACGATAATCCAGAGGAAACCAACCAAACCTGGGCTGGATTTGGCGATGAGATTAGCATTACCGAAGGGCTTATCATGGGAACATACCACTTAACAATTCAATTTGGCATAGAGGGGTCGGGAATACCCGGAAAAACTGAGGATGGACCTTTTACCACCACCTTTGAAATTCCCCCAAGCAGCAACGCAGAAATACTGGACTTTTCGTTTGAACTTCAAACCGGTTCTGCCATAATTGATAACGAGGAAAGTTCTGTGACCATTGAGGTTTCACCATTTGCTATCATTACAGGCTTGACTCCTACCATTACAGTCTCCCCCTTTGCAACCATAAACCCACCTAGCGGGGTACCGCAGGACTTTTCTAATCCATTTGTATATGCTGTAACAGCACAGGATGAGGTAACAATAAGAGATTGGACTATATACGTAACACAAGCCACGGAGCCAAGCAGCGAAGCTGAGATATTATCATTCAACCTTGCCGAACAAACAAGCGATGCCATCATCAACAGCGAGTTGGCAACCGTTACGGTTGAAGTTGGCTTTGGGACTGACATTACCAACCTTTCTCCCTCCATTACCATTTCACCCCTGGCAACCATTGATCCAGCCAGTGGTGTTCCACAAGATTTTTCCGATCCAATAGAGTATACAGTTACTGCCGAAGATAATACTCAAAAAGTGTGGACAGTAACTGTTACCGAGGCAGAACCACCAATTCCCAATTATGGTATAAGGGATGATGAGGGTGAAAACTTACCCACCCTGACCTATTGGCATAGTGAAGCGGTTGAGGATATCACCGAAAAGGGCGAAGAGTTTGATGGAAAGGATCTTGGGGTAATTTCAGCCCTCATTATTAAAGGGGCATCCATAAAAACGTGGAAAGCCGAGGGTGGAGATGTTACCGGTGCATACTTCTCCTATAAGGTTTGGAAAACAAATGCCGATGAGCCTGAGGATTACCAAATAAGAAACATTGGGTGGACAAGTAACGATAATCCCGAAGAAACAGATCAAACCTGGGCAAATTTTGGCGAAGAAATAGATATCGCTTACACGCTATTACCGGGACAATACTCAATAAAAATATTGTTTAGCATCGAGGGTAGCGGCATTCCCGGGATTACTGAGAATGGACCATTCGCTGCTTCATTTGAGATAGCTGAAACGCTTCCAAATATTACATTTGCAAATCTTCAATGGCCATCGAGCGGAAATATAGTACCCGAAAGCGAATTTATTGTTTACGCCAGAGTACACATCGAGGGATTAACCGGGGCAAATGCCCCCGCCGAAGGCGTGGAGGGACTCTCTGCATGGATTGGGTACAGCGATATCAATGCTACCGAAGTTCAGGATTTTGAATTGGATAGCTGGACTTGGATCCCAGCCATTTACAATGAGTATGAAGAATTCTTTGGAAACAACAGCCAATATTCAGCAGATATTGGCAGTGGAATCGCAGAGGAAGGAACTTATTACTATGTGAGTCGATTTCAATATGGAGAAGACGAATTCGTATATGGTGGTTTCGATGGCGGATTCTGGGATGGTACAAGTAATGTATCTGGAGTTTTAACCGTTGAAAACATCATTATATACCCAATTATTGGCTGGGCAAACCTGCAGCACCCAGCAAATGGTTCAATTGAACCAGAAAGCGAATTTATGGTATATGCTCAGGTTTATATAGATGAATATACAGGTTCTGAAGCCCCTGCTGAGGGCATTGATGGTTTATCAGTTTGGATTGGTTACAGTGAAACCGACGCAACTATTGATGAAGATTTCTCTAACGAGAATTGGACATGGATTGAAGCCGTATATAATTCCTACGAAGAGACATTTGGCAACAACAGCCAGTACTCTGCCGATATCGGCAGCACAATTACTGAAGTAGGAAACTACTATTACGTAAGCCGTTTCAAGTTTTACGATGGTGATTTTGTTTATGGTGGTTACAACATAACAGGTGGTGGTTTCTGGGACGGTGTGAGCAACATATCAGGAATGCTTACAGTTGAAACCGCTCCTCCACAAAGTATTGGATGGGCCAATCTTCAGTATCCTGATGAGGCATACATTATGATGGGATACGAAGAGGAACTAATAGTTTATGCAAGGGTATATATTGAGGATCTGACAGGTAGTTTAGCCGATGAAAATGGTGTAGAAGGCCTCAGTTGTTGGATTGGTTATCGCGAAACCGATGCAAGTTCAACTAATGATTTCTTCGAAGGTTGGACATGGGTTGAGGCCACATATAATGATTACAATGAAGAGTTTGGCAACAACAGTGAATACTCTGCCGATATTGGTGCCGAAATAGCAATGCTTGAAGAGTTAACAAACTATTACTATGTCAGTCGGTTCCAATACAACGACGAAGGGTTTATTTATGGTGGCTACAGCGATACGGGAGGTGGTTTTTGGGATGGCGTAAATAATGTCTCCGGAATTATTCATATATTGATAAATAGCATTCCTGACCAGGGCATCAACTTAAAACTTTATCCAAATCCAACCTCAGGAAATATTCGGATTGAGTTTCCTTATACTGGAGATGTAAGTATATATGATCTTTATGGAAAACTTATCTACCAAAAATCCAAAGTTGAAGAAACAGTAACAATTGATCTTTCCGATCATAATTCGGGAGTTTACATTATTCAAGTAAGGAGTAAGGAAAGAATTTTAACTGGAAAGATTGTTAAGTATTAGCATTTACACAAAACAAAAAGCGGGAGTATCAAAAAAGTGATACTCCCACTTTTTTCTATATATGCATTACTTTATCTTTACGGTATTGTTATCCGAATGCCTGTCAATCAACTTGTTGTATGGGTCAATGCCTGCTATTTCGGGTTTCTCGTCCACAATAATCTCGAAGGTAGGATTGCTGCTGTCAATTCTATGCTTCTTCAGGTATAGCTCCACCTGTTTCTTCTTACCGTCTATCTCTTTGTTTGCCATTACTCCAACATCAATCCAATCGTTGAGTGTCAACGGTGCTTCAAAGCCCAGGCTATCGGCTCTAAACTTCTGCACATCGCCCGAAAGGATAACCCTATACCTTCCATCTTCGAGCTGCTCCATGCTTGCCTCTTTCGCTTTAATATCATAAATGGTAATGGTTTCGAACATATCATGAACAAGGTATTGCAGCGAATCGGGGGTTACATTGTAGATATACCTCATAAAATCAGCTGAGTTGGAAAAGGGTGGTTCAAGGTAAGCCCAATCCGATAGATACGCTGCCAGGGCAGAGTTCACATTCTCCTCACCTATATAATCCTGCAAGGCATACATCACCACTGACCCCTTGTTATAATGAATGTAGTTCTGGTTTTCAACCAAAGTTAAAGGGAGCTCCTTGAGCATCTCCGATCTGCGTCCACGAAGGTACTTGTCGAGTTCGTACTTTAGGAACTTCCGCATCTGATCCTTACCATAACGTTTCTCCATAACCATGAGGGCCGAGTATTGCGCCAGGGCTTCCGACATCAACGTTGCCCCTTGTACATCGCCACCAATAACCTGGTGCGCCCACCACTGGTGGGCAATTTCGTGGGCGGTGACGTAGTATACATAATCAATGTCGTCCTCGTTCTTAAGGTTTGCAATAAAACCTATACTCTCCGAGTATGGAATTGTTGTGGGAAATGATTGAGCAAACGAAGCGTACCGGGGAAACTCAATGATCCGCAACTCCTTATGCTGGAATGGGCTAAAGTTTACTGTAAAGTAATCAAGCGAAGTCTTCATGGCCTCGATCATCTTATGAATATTGTACTCGTGACCCCTATGGTAGTAAACCTTTAAGTCAACATCGTTCCACCTATCAGCAAGTACCTCGTAATCAGCTGAAAGAAATGAGTAAAAGTTGAGAATTGGTCGATCCATCTTGTAGTGAAAATACCGGCGACCATCCTCAAACCACTCTTTTTCAAGATACCCAGGAACAATTGCTATCTGACTGGGAATTGTACTTACAATTGCCTCAAAGTCAATCCAATCGCCAATTTCACCCAAGTATGTGCGCATTAGCGCAATAGAATCATTGATGGGTGCCATTCGTTGCTTTTCGGGAAGTTTGTACTTCTTCCTTTTCTCTCTGTTAACCAACTCATTTCCTGGCTGGTAACCAATTACAGGGAGAAATTGAGCATTATTTATGAACGTACCATTGTAAACAATTTGCCTGTTGGATTTACTATTTTTAAAACCCTTAGAAATAAATTCCACCTTAAAGTCGAATTCTAAAGAATCGCCAACACTCAGGGGATTTTCGAGCTTTGCAATGTAGTAACCCTGTTTGGTATCGCTGAATACAAGTTCAGAGTTAACTCCAATATTGCATTCAACCAACCTGATATCGGGTGCAATAAGAAAGTGAACCGAATCGATTGTCGTATGAGTTTCGTTTTTAAGGGTAAATGTTCCATTGGCTATAAGATTACGCTCGTTGGGGTAAATATCAACATTAACCCTTGCTTTTTTTACTTTGGGTTGGGGAATGCCCTCGTACTTCTTGTACGATTTTTCGTATTCAACCTGTAATTTTTCCTCATCCTTAGAGTTAACATGCTGGTTCAAAAATGTTGTATTGTAAATAATTACTGCCGAAACGGCAAAAAATCCGAGCAGTGAACAGATCATAAGTATCCGGTAAAAACCATTGAACTGGTTTCGTGCAACTTTGAAACGGTTTAATAATGTGAGTTGAAAACCTCTGTTCCAAAATAGTACAGTAATACTAATCAATGAAATAATTAACAGAAGCCATGCAAACTGGTACCAGCGAACAGCCACTAAAAAGTGGCCGAATCCATTCATGTCAGAGTATGGTGATGTTGGAACCTGAGGAAACTTAAATAAATTATGTTCAACCCCCAAAACACCCATCGCGATGTAAAAAGTAATGTAATAAAAAAGAACCACTACATGCCCCACAAACTTATTGCTGGAGAATGTTTGAATGAGCATGGCCAGAACTGCAATACCAAAGTAAACAGGTAGCTGTATTGTGTAAAGTTCAACGAAGTATAATGGCAGGTTAAAATCGTAAAAACCATGAAATATCTGGGTAAAAATATTCACTATGAAAAGCACTGTTTGTAGTAGTATGAGGATCAGCAACATTGTCCAAAGTTTGGAGCCTGCAAAGAACCAGTTAGGTAAGGAAAGAGCATCAATTATCTGGTTCATACCATACCCTCTCTCCCGCCAAACAATTTCACCCGAATAGAAAGTGATGATTATAAAGGTGATAAGCATAAAGTTTGCGCTGGTAAAGTCGAGAAGGTTGTATGTAACAGGGTAAGTATTGGTTCCAAACATTTCACCTATTGTAAAAGCGTTTGATACCAACAGCAAAATTCCTGCTACGACAATACCAATAAATGGTACCTCTTTTATGGTACCTTTAAACTCGAGCCATCCCTGCGAGAACATCTCCTTAAAGTGCAGCCATTTTGAGTAACTAACATTCACTCTTGGAAAATCACCAGCAATAGTAACCTCATCTTTCTCCTGAACATTAAGTTTTCCTTTGGATTCCTTTTCGAAAACAGTAGCAAATTTGAACCTAACAAAAGTTAAAGTGAAGAGCAATGCACCAACAGCTGTCCAAATAACCCTATTAATTAGCAGTTTGCTTGAAAGCGGAACTAATAAAGTATTTATTTCAGCAGGAGTCCAATACTCTGTATCGATAAAGAAGGATGCCAGGCCAAATGGATCGACAAGTGCAGCTAAAAATTTTGAATCGAGTTTTCCCAGTTGGGATGCTCCCCATGAGTAGAATACGACCAACAATACACTTCCCAGATATGAGTAAATCATTTTACGCTTGAGTGAACTCAGAGCAAAGAAAATGGTTCCTGAAAGTAAAGCGTTGGGAATAACAATCATCAGGAATGGAGATAGGTAGGCCATAAGCCTAAACGAATCGAATTTAGATGGTTCGATCCACCCTGCTGCAGGTGCAATAAACGAACCCACCATAATCCCCAAGGGGATTGACAGGAAAACAAAAATTGCAAAAACGAACGATCCTAGAAATCTACCAGCCAAATACTTGAACTTGTTAATTGGATAAGAGTATAGCATCTGGTTTATACCATGATCATAGTCGCGAAGGATTGGTGTACTCATTATGGCTGAAACAATAATAACCCCAAATGCACTCATAATTGCCATGATTCGGAAGATTGCTGCAGGTGAGTTCCTTAGCATATTTCCAGCTTGTTCGCCAATAGTAACGTTGTTTGATGCTGTGGCACCAAAAACTAAGAGGAAGAATATCAGGAAGTATAAATAGGTTGCAGGACGTTTTGCCCTGTACCTCAACTCAAAAAGAAAAATATCTTTAAACATGACTTCTAATTCTTTGAGTTATTAAGAATACTGGAGAAGTAAACATCCTCAAGAGTTGGATCAATTCGTTCAAAGTCATTATCGGGTTTTGAATCAGCATACACATGAAGATCGATCTTCCCTCCCACCAACTTGTGAGAAACAATGTTAAGGTTGGCATATTCCACCATTTGTTCCTTTCTGATGACATTTCTCCATATTCTATTCTCAATATTACGGATAGCTTCACTAGGAGTAGCTGCGATTAGCACCTGCCCCTTATTGATAATCGCCATTTGACTACAAAGACTTTCGATGTCGTCCACAATATGCGACGAAAGAATTACCACAATGTTTTCGCTAATCTCGCTAAGTAGATTATGAAAACGGTTACGCTCTGCGGGATCAAGTCCTGCGGTTGGTTCATCCACGATGATCAGCTTTGGCTCACCAATCAGCGCCTGCGCTATTCCAAATCGCTGCTTCATACCACCCGAGTAGCCCCCAAGGTTCTTATGGCGGTGCTCGTACAGGTTTGTTTTTTGAAGTAAGGTGCTTACCGTTTCTTTGCGCTCCCTGGTATTGGTAATTCCTTTTAACTGAGCCAAATGGTTTAAAAGGGTTTCTGCTGTTATCTTAGGATACAAACCAAACTCCTGTGGCAGGTAACCTAACAGCTGGCGAACCTTATCCCTTTCTTTTAGAACATCAATTCCATTAAGGGTTATTGTTCCACAATCAGCCTCCTGAAGAGTTGCAATAATGCGCATAAGTGTTGATTTTCCTGCTCCATTAGCCCCAAGAAGTCCAAACATACCGCTCGATATATTGAGGTTTACATTATTGAGAGCAACTATCCCATTGGGATAGGTTTTTGAAAGGTTATTGATTTTTAATTCCATAATACTTAGGTTGACTTTATTTAATTTTTATTTTGATAAGACGGTAGTATGTTAACTTTAGTTACAAGACATTTCATTTAATAAAACTATGCATCATCTTCATTATCTACCAGAGGTTCATCTCTGAATTCAAGTATATCACCAGGTTGGCATTCTAATTCTTTGCATATTGCCTCAAGGGTCGAGAATCGAATTGCCTTGGCTTTTCCCTTCTTTAGGATTGATAGGTTTGCCATGGTTATATCAACTCGCTGAGATAGCTCAGTGAGCATCATCTTGCGCTTGGCAAGCATTACATCGAGGTTTATAATTATGGCCATAGTTCTATACTGTTAACTTGTTTTCCTCTGCTATCTCCACACCTTTTTGGAAAATATGCGATAACACCCAAATGAAAAGCGAAAGTGCAAGTAGTTTTAACATCGAACCTGATGTAAAAACAAACTCCAACCCATCGAAAACAATCTTTGGAACAACAAACGAATTAAAAAGAACAATAACCACCTTTAAGTATACCCAAATACCAAAAAGAATGTAGGCAATCCTCTTTAAGTGTCTAATGTTTGCAATCTCGAAAACATCTCCCATCTTCACATTATAGGTAAAAGTTTTTAATATCCAGAGGGAATAAGCTATAACCAAGATCAAAGGAATTAAGCCCAAAAAGATTGCAAGGGATATACTTCGAGGTGGATTATGGAAAACAATTGTTCCCGATGCTCTATAGATTGAAATATCTGTAGAGGAATCGGAAAAAGTGAGCAACCCCTTGCCCTGAACATTAAAGCTGGTTGGAATTTCGGCACTAAGCGTGTAGCCTTCTGCAGGAATAACAAATAGGTGTAAAATTAGTGCCGTAACAACGATGATTGTTGACATTACTGCAAAGATCCAAAACAGAACCCTTGATAGATTGTAGATCAATCTAATGCTAAAATGCGCTTTTCTATTTTTCATGATAGTATTTATTTGTTTTCGTGACAAACGTACAATAAATTTTAATACAAAACAATATTTTTTTATTGTTTTTCGATAATTTTTAATTATATAACAATAATTAATTGATTTAAAACTCTATGTAAGGAATGAAATTGGAGAAGTCAGGATTATAAAAACAAATAGATAATTAGTAAGGTAACTTTTTTATATTTCTCGAAATTATTGAAAAGAGGTATTATTCTGCTGAATGGATTTTGCACCTTCAACGACTACTACTATTTCACCTTTAATGCCATTAACTTGAAAGTGATTGATCAAATCAGGAAGAGTTCCCCTTATGGTTTCCTCATGAATTTTCGAAAGTTCTCTGGAAACACTTGCCTTACGACTTTCACCCAAAATTTCGGCAAGTTGCTGTAGGAGTTTGATTAACCTGAATGGTGATTCATAGAATACAATGGTTCGTTCTTCACCCTTAAGCGCTTCAATTCGTTTGTTACGGCCTTTCTTCTGAGGAAGGAATCCTTCGAAAATAAATCTATCACAGGCTAGTCCACTTGCGACTAAAGCAGGAATTAAAGCTGTGGCCCCTGGGAGACATTCAACATCAATGCCCTTATCAATACATGTGCGGACAAGCAAGAAGCCGGGGTCAGAAATGGCAGGTGTACCGGCATCGGATATTAATGAAACAATTTGCCCTGATGCAATACGATCGGCAATCTGCTCAACCGTACGATGCTCATTAAATTTATGATGCGACCATAGAGGAGCCTTTATATCGTAATATTTTAGCAAAAAGTTGCTGGTACGAGTATCTTCACAAAGAATAACAGAAGACTCCTTTAATACACGTATAGCCCTAAAGGTAATATCCTCGAGGTTACCTATGGGAGTTGGAACAAGATAAAGCTTGCTCATTTATAACACAATTTGATTTTAAGACAAACCAAAAAAAGTTTACTCCTCTACTGAAAAGCTTAAAAAATATTTTCTACGCCTGTCCAGTACTACCTCCAAAGTTCATGGGAAATGGTGGCATACCTGGGGTTGATTCACCAACTTTAATCTGCCCATGAGCAGTTTCAAACTTTGTAACATTATCCTTTAAAGCCATTAACAAGCGTTTAGCATGGTCGGGGGTTAGAATTACCCGCGATTGAACCTTTGCCTTTGGCATTCCGGGCATTACCCTAACAAAGTCAATGATAAATTCCGATGCGGAATGGGTTATAATGGCCAAATTGGCGTAGTTTCCCTGTGCGATATCATCGCTAAGTTCAATATTCAGTTGGTTTTTCTTCTCATTCATGGCTGTAAATTTTTATGAGCATAAAGATAAAAAAAGCGAGGAAAAAAAACCCTCGCTTCAGTAAAAACTACGATTATCTAATCTTTTTCTATCAAATCGGTTTCTTCAATTCCCTTTTCTGCTCGAGTTAAAATATCTTGCTCCTCTTTCGAGTAAACTATAAGGTTATTGAATTCTCTTAGTCCTGTTCCGGCTGGGATAAGGTGTCCGCATATCACATTCTCTTTCAATCCTTCAAGGTTATCCAATTTTCCGTAAATTGCTGCCTCGTTCAACACCTTCGTGGTTTCCTGGAATGATGCTGCCGACATGAAACTCTTTGTTTGAAGAGCTGCTCGGGTAATACCCTGTAAAACCTGATTCGATGTGGCAGGCACAGCATCACGGGCAGTGATAAGCTTAAGATCCCTACGTTTTAGCAACGAGTTCTCATCACGTAACTTGCGAGCAGTTATAATCTGTCCTGGACGAGCTTCTGGTGAATCTCCTCCATCCACAACAACTTTCTTATCGAAAATCCAATCGTTTTCATCCATAAATTCCCACTTGTCCACAATCTGCTTTTCAAGGAATCTGGTGTCGCCTGGATCATCAATCTCAACCTTACGCATCATTTGTCGAACAATAATCTCAAAATGCTTATCGTTGATCTTCACACCCTGCATACGGTAAACTTCCTGTACCTCATTAACAATATATTCCTGTACCTTTGTGGGCCCTTTAATTGCAAGAATATCAGAAGGTGTAATTGCCCCATCAGACAATGGTATTCCTGCTCTAACAAAGTCGTTTTCCTGAACCAGAATTTGCTTTGAAAGAGGAACCAAATACTTCTTAACTTCTCCAGTTTTGGAAGTAATCATGATCTCGCGATTACCTCTTTTAACCTTACCAAATGTTACTTCTCCATCGATCTCAGATACAACGGCAGGATTCGATGGGTTTCGTGCCTCAAATAGTTCAGTTACCCTTGGAAGACCTCCGGTGATATCACCCGATTTTCCAATGGCTCGTGGAATTTTAACAAGTATATCTCCGGCCTTTATCTCTTTCCCTTCTTCGACAACAATATGGGAAGATACAGGAAGGTTGTATGACTTGATAACCTCTTTTCCATTCATGATCTTAATGATCGGGTTCTTGGTCCTATCTCTTGACTCAATGATTACCTTTTCGCGATAACCAGTTTGTTCATCGGACTCGTCCCTGTATGTTACCTCTTTTAAAACAGACTCGAATGCAATTTTTCCATCTGACTCAGAAATAATTACAGCATTCCATGGATCCCACTCACAAACCAGAAGGCCCTTGGTGACATCGTCTCCGTTCTTAATGTATAATTTTGAACCGTAAGGTATTGTATGGGTCGATAAAGTAATTCCTGTATTCTTATCAATAATTCTCATTTCGGCCAACCTACCAATAACTATGTAGTAGGTATTTCCAAGATCATCAATCTTCTCAATGAACTTAAGCTCTTCGATATCAACCCTACCATCGAATTTTGAGATAATCTTTGAGTCGGCGATAATGTTCGACGCAGTTCCTCCAACGTGAAAAGTACGAAGGGTAAGCTGTGTTCCAGGTTCCCCAATGGACTGTGCGGCAATAACTCCTACCGCTTCACCTTTCTGAACCATTCTACCGGTAGCCAGATTTCGTCCATAACATTTAGTACATACACCCTTCTTCGACTCACAAGTGAGTACCGAACGTATTTCGATCTGCTCAATTGGTGATTCAGTGATTTTAAGGCAAATATCTTCAGTGAGCTCTTCCCCTGCTGCTATTATTAATTCGCCAGTGAGAGGATGGTAAACATTGTGAACTGTTGTGCGACCTAAAATTCTCTCGTAAAGGGTTTCAACAACTTCCTCATTCTTCTTAATGGCTGTTGCCACCAAACCACGGAGTGTTCCACAATCGTGCTCTGTTATTATTACATCTTGCGAAACATCAACCAAACGACGAGTTAAGTAACCAGCGTCAGCTGTTTTAAGAGCAGTATCGGCAAGACCTTTACGAGCACCGTGAGTTGAAATAAAGTATTCGAGTACCGAAAGTCCTTCTTTGAAGTTTGAAAGAATTGGGTTTTCAATGATCTCGCTACCTGTTGCACCCGATTTTTGAGGTTTTGCCATTAGACCACGCATTCCACAAAGCTGACGGATCTGCTCCTTAGAACCCCTTGCACCAGAGTCGAGCATCATATAAACAGAGTTAAAACCCTGATTATCTTCAGAAAGTTTTTTAAGCAATGTAAGCGTAAGCTTAGCGTTGGTATGTGTCCAAATGTCGATGATAGCATTGTAGCGTTCGTTGTTGGTAATAAGACCAATGTTATAGTTGCCAATTACCTCCTCAACCTGCTCATATCCTTCTTCAACAAGTACTTCTTTTTCCACTGGAATCATAACATCATCGAGGTTGAATGAAAGACCTCCTTTGAATGCCATAAAATATCCTAAATCCTTGATATCATCGAGGAATTGTGCTGTTCTTGCTATGCCCGAAGTTTTTAGCACTTTACCGATAATGTCCCTAAGAGATTTTTTGGTGAGTAGCTCATTAATAAAGCCCATCTCTTTAGGTACAAACTGGTTGAAAATAATCCTTCCAATAGTTGTTTCAATCAATTCATTGGTAACTGTACCATCTTCCTTTTCGTTGGATATATTAACCTTCACAATGCTATGGAGATCGGTTTTTCTCTCATTGTATGCAATAATTGCTTCTTCGAATGAATAGAAACGTAAACCCTCCCCTTTTGCACCTCTTCTATGTTTTGTGATGTAGTACAATCCGAGAACCATGTCCTGTGAAGGAACAGTAATGGGTGCACCGTTTGCTGGATTCAAAATATTATGCGATCCCAGCATTAGCATCTGTGCTTCGAGGATTGCCTCATTCCCAAGGGGTAGGTGAACGGCCATTTGGTCTCCATCGAAGTCAGCGTTAAATGCAGTACATGATAAAGGATGAAGCTGAATTGCTTTTCCCTCAATCAACTTTGGCTGGAATGCTTGAATACCAAGTCTATGTAGGGTTGGGGCTCGGTTTAGAAGAACTGGATGTCCCTTTAACACGTTCTCGAGGATATCCCATACAACCGGATCCTTCCTGTCAACGATCTTCTTAGCCGATTTTACAGTTTTTACAATTCCCCTTTCAATGAGCTTGCGAATAATAAATGGCTTATAGAGTTCGGCAGCCATATCCTTTGGCAATCCACATTCATGCATTTTAAGTTCTGGACCCACAACAATAACCGATCGTGCAGAGTAGTCAACACGTTTACCCAATAGGTTCTGACGGAAACGACCTTGTTTTCCTTTTAAGCTATCGCTCAACGATTTGAGTGGTCTGTTAGCATCTGTTTTTACAGCGTTACTCTTACGTGAGTTGTCAAAAAGTGAGTCAACTGATTCCTGGAGCATCCTCTTCTCGTTGCGAAGAATTACTTCAGGTGCTTTAATCTCAATCAGCCTTTTTAATCGGTTATTTCTGATTATCACCCTACGGTAAAGATCATTTAAATCGGAGGTGGCAAAACGTCCTCCATCGAGAGGAACTAATGGACGAAGTTCAGGTGGGATTACTGGGATCACCTTTAAGATCATCCATTCAGGATTGTTAATTTCCTTCGACTCGCGAAAAGCTTCAACAACCTGTAAGCGTTTTAAAGCCTCATTTTTTCTTTGTTGTGAAGTTTCGTTGCTTGCTTTATGGCGAAGATCGTAACTTAATTCATCAAGTTTTAGCCTTGATAATAGAGTATAAATAGCCTCTGCACCCATTCCGGCGATGAATTTATTGGGATCATCATCGTCAAGATGTTGATTTTCCTTTGGAAGGCTATCGAGAATATCCAGATACTCTTCCTCAGTCAAGAAATCCAGATAATTAATTCCGTCGACACTCTTAACGCCTGGGTTGATAACCACATAGCGTTCATAGTAGATTATGGAATCAAGTTTTTTTGAAGGCAATCCAAGAAGGTAACCTATTTTATTGGGAAGCGACCGGAAGTACCAAATATGAGCTACTGGTACCACAAGGTTGATATGCCCCATTCGCTCGCGACGAACTTTCTTTTCGGTTACTTCAACACCACATCTATCGCATACTATGCCCTTGTAGCGTATTCTTTTGTACTTTCCGCAGTGACATTCGTAATCCTTCACTGGACCGAATATTCTTTCGCAAAATAAACCGTCGCGCTCAGGTTTATAGGTTCTGTAGTTAATGGTTTCTGGTTTAAGCACTTCACCGCTGGAACGTTCCAGTACTTCCTCTGGAGAGGAAAGACCAATAGTGATCTTAGTAAAGTTGCTTTTAACCTTGCTGTCCCTTCTGAACGACATATTCTGATTGTTATAATGTTAATTCTAAATTATTGTATTGGGTAAAACCCAGTGCCAAAAAATAATCGTAAACTAATCGAGGTTTACACTTAAACCTAAACCACGTAGTTCGTGCAACAATACGTTTAGCGACTCAGGTATGCCAGGTTGTGGCATTGACTCACCTTTCACAATTGATTCGTAAGCTTTAGCTCGCCCAACAACATCATCAGATTTGATGGTGAGAATTTCCTGAAGTATATGGGATGCTCCAAAAGCTTCGAGAGCCCAAACTTCCATCTCTCCAAAACGCTGCCCACCAAATTGAGCTTTACCACCAAGAGGTTGCTGAGTAATAAGAGAATAAGGACCAATAGAGCGGGCGTGCATTTTATCGTCAACCATATGCCCAAGTTTAAGCATATAAATTACTCCAACTGTAGCCGGTTGATCGAATCTTTCGCCTGTACCTCCATCATAAAGGTAGGTTTTACCAAAGCGTGGAACTCCTGCTTCATCAGTGTACTTATTGATCTCTTCAATCTTAGCACCATCAAAAATAGGAGTGCTGAAGGTTAATCCTAAATTCATTCCAGCCCATCCAAGGACAGTTTCGTAGATCTGCCCCAAGTTCATACGCGAGGGTACACCCAATGGGTTTAGTACGATGTCCACAGGAGTTCCATCCTCAAGGAATGGCATATCCTCCTCACGAACAATTTTTGCAACAATACCCTTGTTACCGTGCCTACCTGCCATTTTATCTCCAACCTTTATTTTACGCTTCTTTGCAACGTAAACCTTGGCAAGCTGAACTATTCCTGCAGGCATTTCATCACCAACGGTTGCATTAAACTTCTTGCGTTTATGGTCGGCATCATAATCCTTATAGATAAGGATATAATTATGAATAATAGTTTTAACGGTATCATTCTTCTTCTTGTCAGTGGTCCACTTGCCTGGATTAATGTTCAGGAAGTCAATCTCCTTAAGCATTGTTTGGGTGAACTTAACACCTCTTGGTATGATTACCTGTCCGAATAAGTCCGCAACTCCTTGAGATGTTTTTCCGTTGACAAGATTGAAAAGTTTATCGATAAGCCTATCCTTTAGATCATTAGTTTTTCTGTTAAACTCTTCATCGATCTTTGTAACCAAGTTTTTCTCAACATTCTTGCCTTTCTTAACCTCTTTAACTGATCTTGTAAAGAGTTTTTTATCAATTACAACACCATATAACGAAGGGGGTGCCTTCAGTGAAGCATCCTTAACGTCGCCTGCTTTATCCCCAAAAATTGCTCTAAGTAATTTCTCTTCTGGTGTTGGATCTGATTCGCCTTTTGGGGTGATCTTTCCAATGAGAATATCGCCTGGAACTACATTTGCTCCAATCCGAATCATTCCGTGCTCATCCAAATCCTTTGTTGCCTCTTCACTCACGTTTGGGATATCGGCAGTAAGCTCTTCAATTCCACGTTTGGTATCCCTAACTTCAAGGATAAACTCATCAACATGAATGGATGTGAAAACATCCTCCTTAACAAGCTTCTCACTGACAACAATGGCATCCTCAAAATTATAACCCTTCCATGGCATAAATGCCACCTTTAGGTTTCGTCCAAGGGCCAGTTCACCATTACGCGTTGCATAACCCTCAGTTAAAATCTGACCTTTCTTAACCTCCTCTTTTTTCTCAACTATAGGGCGAAGGGTAATACAAGTATTTTGGTTTGTCTTTTTAAATTTGGGTAGTTTATACCGCTTAGTATCCGGGTCAAAACGAACAAATTGCTGCTCTTCGTCATAGTAATACTTAACCACTATTTCATCGGAGTCAACATATTCAATAATACCATCTTCCTCTGCAACAATTTGAATTCGACTGTCACGAACCACAAAACTTTCTAGTCCGGTTCCAACAATGGGTACTTCAGGATCCATAATTGGAACAGCTTGACGCATCATATTGGATCCCATTAATGCCCTGTTGGCATCATCATGCTCCAAGAATGGAATCAGTGATGCAGCAATGGAGGCAATTTGATTGGGGGCAACATCCATCATGTCAACCTTCTCCTTTTCGCAGAAGGGATAATCTGCTTCGTATCTCGATTTAACCCTTGGATTTTTAAAGGTTCCATCTTCATTAAGGGGAGCATTTGCCTGAGCAATCATCTTGAATTCCTCCTCCTCTGCACTCATATACACAACTCCATCGTTGGTAAGATCAACCTTAGTATCTAGTACTTTACGGTAAGGAGTTTCAATAAAGCCTAAATCATTGATCTTTGCATAAATACAAAGAGAAGAGATTAGTCCAATGTTTGGACCCTCAGGTGTTTCAATAGGGCACAATCTTCCATAATGAGTGTAGTGCACATCTCGAACCTCAAAGCCTGCCCTCTCACGCGATAACCCACCAGGGCCTAAAGCAGATAAACGACGCTTGTGTGTCATTTCGGCCAAAGGATTGGTCTGATCCATGAACTGTGAAAGCTGGTTGGTCCCAAAGAATGAATTAATAACGGATGACAAAGTTTTGGCATTGATTAAGTCAATGGGAGTAAAAACCTCATTATCCCTTACGTTCATCCTTTCTCTTATTGTTCGAGCCATACGGGCCAAACCAACGCTAAACTGATTGGCCAATTGCTCACCAACAGTTCTTACCCTTCTATTGCTAAGGTGATCAATATCATCAACATCGGCTTTTGAATTTATTAACTCGATGAGATATTTAATGATTTCAATGATATCTTCTCTTGTCAGAACCTTAACCTCAGAGCTTGTATTTAAACTCAGTTTATTATTAATCCTATAACGACCAACTTCACCTAAATCGTAACGTTTATCAGAGAAGAAAAGCTTATCAATAACATCACGGGCTGTAGCCTCATCGGGTGGTTCGGAATTACGAAGTTGCCTGTAAATATGTACAACTGCTTCCTTTTCCGAGTTTGTTGGATCCTTTTGTAGGGTATTATATATTATGGCAAAATCGGAAATACTCTGATTCTCCTTATGAAGGAGTATGGTTTTAGCACCAGAATCTACGATCTCGTCAACATGTTCGTTCTCAATAATTGTTTCGCGATCAAGAATGATCTCATTTCGTTCAATGGAAACCACTTCACCAGTATCTTCATCAACAAAGTCTTCAACCCACGATTTTAACACACGAGCTGCAAGCCTTCTTCCTACGAATTTTTTAATGTTTGCCTTCGAAACCTTTATCTCATCAGCTAAACCAAAAATCTCGAGGATATCCTTATCGCTTTCGTAACCAATTGCACGAAGCAATGTAGATACGGGAAGTTTCTTCTTACGATCGATGTATGCATACATCACGTTGTTGATATCTGTTGCAAACTCAATCCAAGAACCTTTAAAAGGGATAATTCTTGCCGAGTACAACTTTGTACCGTTTGCATGTATGCTCTGCCCAAAGAAAACTCCTGGAGATCGATGCAATTGCGAAACGACAACCCTTTCCGCACCATTTATCACAAAAGTACCGCGGGGAGTCATATAGGGTATAGTTCCCAGATAAACATCCTGCACTACGGTGTCAAAATCTTCATGCTCTGGATCAGTACAATAAAGTTTCAACTTTGCTTTAAGAGGTACCGAAAAAGTTAAACCGCGCTCAATGCACTCTTCTATAGAGTACCTTGGAGGGTCAATATAATAATCGATAAATTCCAGAACAAAGTTGTTCCGGGTGTCGGTAATGGGAAAGTTTTCCGCA